>JBCBKN010000049.1:0-15932 GCA_038521775.1 Pseudomonadota bacterium
TGCGGGTCTCCGACGTGTTGCAAAGCTTTCCGGTCTTCATCTCGGCGATGATCCTGGTCGCGCTGGCCGGCCGCTCGACGGTCAATATCGTGCTGGCGCTCAGCCTGCTTTACACGCCGATCTACATCCGCCTGACCAGGGCGGAGGTCATGGCCCAGAAAACCCGCGGCTTTGTCGAAGCCGCGCGGGCCATCGGGCTCACCGAGCTGCAGATCGCGCTGCGCCATGTGCTGCCCAATGCGCTGACGCCCGCGCTGATCCAATCCTCGGTCACGATCGGCTTTGCGATCCTGCTGACCGCGGGTCTGTCCTTCGTCGGCGCCGGTGTGCGCCCCCCGACGCCCGAATGGGGGCTGATGATCTCGACCGGAGCGAACCAGATCATACTGGGCGAATGGTGGCCCTCGGTCTTTCCAGGGCTTGCGATCTCGCTCACGGTGTTTGGCTTTGCCATTCTGGGCAATGCGTTGGAGCGGCGCTATGGCGACGGGTAGCGCTGCCCTGGCCAAGCCGGCTGAGGGCGCGCTGATGTCCGTCAGCGGGCTGAAGGTTCAGTATCCGACGCCCGAAGGCAGCGTCACGCCGCTGCGCGATGTGGGGTTTTCCATCGGCGCGGGCGAAGTGGTCGGGCTGATCGGCGATGCCGGTTCGGGGAAATCGACCCTGGCGCTGGCGCTTTTGGGTCTGGTGCGTCCGCCGGGCGAGATCACCGGCGGCGCTGTGACCTTTGACGGGCAGGATCTGCTGACCCTGCCCGAGGATGCGCTGCGGGCGCTGCGCGGGCGCGACATCGGCGTGATCGTGCAGAACCCGCGCGCCGCGCTGAACCCGATGCTGCGGGTGGGCCGCCAGATCGGCACCGTCTATCGGGCCCACAACCAGGCCAGCGCCGCCGATGCGCGCAGCAAGGCTGTGGAGATGCTCACCCGGGTCGGCATCAATGATCCCGAGCGGCGCGTCGCCTCCTATGCGCATGAGCTTTCCGGTGGCATGGCCCAGCGGGCGCTGATCGCGATCGCGCTTTCTTCGGCGCCGCGCCTGCTGATCGCCGATGAGCCGACCTCGGGGCTCGACGTCACCATCCAGGCCCAGGTGCTCGACCAGATGTGGCGCAATGTGCAGGAGACCGGCTCGGCGGTGCTGCTGATCAGCCAGGATCTGGGCGTGATCGCAAATTACTGCGACCGGGTGCTGGTGCTGGCCGAGGGGCGCATTGTCGAGGACCGCCCGGTTCGGGAGTTCTTTGCCGCCCCCCGCCATGCCTATGCCAAGGAGGTGCTGGCGCTGCAGCGCGAGGATGCGCGCCTTCCCTCCATGACCGCCCGACCCGCGCCGCTGATCGAGGTCGCGGGGCTGGTCAAGCACTTCCCGCTGCGCGGATCGGACAAGGTCGTTCAGGCCGTGGGCGGCGCCGATCTGACCATCGGGCGCGGCGAGACCCTGGGCCTTGTGGGTGAATCGGGCTCCGGCAAGACCACGGTCGGGCGCTGCCTGATGCGGTTGGAGACGCTGACCGCCGGTGAGATCCGGTTCGACGGGCAGGAGATCGGGGCGTTGCCGCTCGCAACCTTTCGGCGCATGCGGGCCAAGATGCAGATCGTGCTGCAGGACCCCTATGACAGTCTGGACCCGCGCTGGTCGGTCGAACGGATCCTGCGCGAACCGCTCGATGTGCACAGCGCGCTCAGCACCGCCGAGAAACGCGCCCGCATTCGCACGCTGATGGAGATGGTCGGGCTCGACCCCGCGCTCTTGCCGCGTCGTCCGCGCGGCTTGGGCTCGGGCACGCTGCAACGGGTCAATATTGCCCGGGCCCTGGCGACCGAGCCCGATTTCGTGGTGCTCGACGAGCCGACATCGGTGCTGGCCCCCGCCGCGGTCACCGGGCTGATCCGGCTTTTGCGGCGGTTGCAGGCCGAGCTGGGGCTGAGCTTTCTCTTCATCAGCCATGATCTGACCACGGTGAGCCATCTGTGCCATCGGGTGGCGGTGATGTATTTGGGCCAGATCGTCGAGCTTGGCACGGTCGACCAGCTGTTCCGCAGCCCCGCGCATCCCTATGCCAGGGCGCTGTTGTCGGCGCATCTCAGCCCCGATCCGTCGCACCGGCGGGTCGATCAGCCCGACACCGGCGCGCTGACCGGCGAGATCCCCTCGCCTGTCGATCTGCCAAAGGGCTGCTATCTGGCCGGGCGCTGCCCGTTCTCGATCAATACCTGTCACGACACGCCCCAGCCGCTGACCGCCCTGTCCGATGGACGGCAGGTGCGTTGCGGCCGCGTTGCACGGGGAGAGATCTGATGCCAGGCACAGCCGCAGCGCCCGCCCCCGCAGCACCCGAGGCCGCAGCACCCGAGGCCGATGAGGTGGTGATCATCGGCGCAGGTGCGGGCGGCGGCGCCATGGCCTGGCGGCTGGCCCGCGCCGGCCTGTCGGTGACCTGTCTGGAGCAGGGCGGCTGGGTCGATGCCGCCGCCGCGCCCTCGCTGCGCCCGGATTGGGAGCTGGCCCGCCAGACCACCCATCACCCCAACCCCAACACCCGGATGAACGCCTGGGATTACCCCATCGAGCAAAGCGATGCCGCGATCAAGCCGCTGATGTACAATGCCGTGGGCGGATCGACCCTGCATTGGGGCGCGCATTTCCCACGCTTCCGCCCCAGCGATTTTCGCACGCATTCGCTTGACGGCGTCGGCGATGACTGGCCGCTCGATTACTGGGAGCTTGAGCCCTTCTACGAGGAAAACGACCGGATTATGGGCGTCTCGGGCCTGAACGGCGACCCGGGCAACCCGGCCCGGGGCCCGCGCCAGACCCCGCCCCTGCCCGCCGGGCCTGGGGCTGGCCGCATGGCCGCGGCCTTTGACCGGCTGGGCTGGCATTGGTGGGTCTCCGACGCCGCGATCAACAGCCAGCCCTATGGCGACGGGCGCGGCGCGTGCAATCTCTGCGGCCCCTGCGATGTGGGCTGCCCCACAGGCGCACGCTCGGCCACCGACATCACCTATTGGCCGATGGCGCTGGCCGCAGGGGCAAAGCTCGTCACCGAGGCGCGGGTCTTTGAGATCGAAGCCGATGCGCAGGGCCGCATCA
This sequence comes from Pseudomonadota bacterium, assembly GCA_038521775.1. Taxonomy (GTDB): domain Bacteria; phylum Pseudomonadota; class Alphaproteobacteria; order Rhodobacterales; family Rhodobacteraceae; genus J013. The sequence goes on from JBCBKN010000049.1 coordinate 3,097, forward strand.
CCGCCGTGGCCTTCCACGACGCCGCGGGCATCGCGCGGCGCATCCGCGCCCAGATGGTGGTGCTTGCGGCCAATGGGGTGGGCACGGCGCGGCTCCTTCTGCTCTCCGGCCTGGCCAACCGGTCGGGCCTTGTGGGCAAGCGGCTGATGCATCATCCCACCGGCATGGCCACGGGCGTCTTTGCCGAGCCGATGGAGGGGTTCAAGGGGCCCTTTGCAACCTCGATCCTCTGTCAGGAATTCTACGAGACCGACGCTTCGCGCGGCTTCAAGCGCGGGTTTCAGATGCAGCTTGTGCGCTCGGACGGGCCGCTTGGCACCGCGGTGGGCGTCTACCTGCCCCGCCTGCCCTGGGGCGCCGCGCATCACGGCCGGTTCCTCGATGTCTTCGGCAAGACCGCCTCGCTGACCGTCACGACCGAGGATCTGCCGCGCGAGGAAAACCGCGTGGTGCTCGACCCCGCGCTGACCGACCGGATGGGCGTGCCGGCCCCAAAGATGATCTACGCCCTTAACGACACCACCCGCGCGATGATCGCCTATGGGCTCGACCGGGCGCGCGAGGCGTTTGCCGAGGCCGGCGCGCGCGAGGTCCTGACCCAGGATCTGGTGAGCGAGGCTGGATTTCATCTGATGGGCACGGCGCGCATGGGCAATGATCCGGAACGCTCGGTCACCGATCGTTGGGGCCGCGCCCATGATCACCTCAATCTGGCGATTGCCGATGGCGCGGTCTTTGTCACCGCCGGCGCGCTGAACCCCACGCCCACCATCCAGGCGCTGGCCCTGCGCGCGGCCGATGCGATCATCCGGAATGCGCGCGATCTGGGGGGTGCTGCATGAACCGCGACACGGCACCCGACGGCCCGCACGACCGCGACCCCGCCGACGCGGCGCTGACGGCCGCTTTGGCCCGGGCGCTGTCCTGCCTGCTGCCCGGCCAGCCGCCCTTTCCACCGGCCGGCGCATTGGGGCTTGAGGCCGGCATTCTTGCCGAGCCGCGCTTTGCCGGGGCCGCGCGTGCGGTTCTGGACGCAGCGCCGGACCTTGAGCAGCTTTCCGACGCTGCCGCCGAAACCCGTCTGCGCCAGATCGAGACAGCGCAGCCCGCGCTTTTCGGGGCTTTTGTCGTTGCTGCCTATTCAGCCTATTACACCCATCCCGCGGTGCTGGCGGCGATCGAGGCCCAAACCGGCTATCGCGCCGGACCGCCCCAGCCCGGCGGCTACCAGCTCGACCCGTTTGATGTGGAGATGCTGGCGGTGCCCGCAGCGCGGGCCGCAGGGTGGCGCGATCCGCGGGAGGAGGGCGCATGACCGAGAGCTTTGACTATATCATCGTCGGCGCGGGCTCGGCCGGCTGTGTGCTGGCAAACCGGATGAGTGCGGATCGCGGCAATCGGGTGCTGCTGGTCGAGGCCGGCGGGCGCGACATCAACCCCTTCATCCATGTGCCGATGACCGCGGGGCTCGTCTATTTCTGGCGCTCGATCAACTGGAACCTGTCAATTGCGCCGCAGACGCATATGGACAAGCGCAGCATCCCCTGGCCGCGCGGCAAGGTGCTGGGCGGCTCCTCGGCCATCAACGGCATGATGTATATGCGCGGCAACCGGCGCGATTACGATGACTGGGCCCAGGCCGGCCTTCCCGGCTGGAGCTATGCCGATCTGCTGCCCTATTTCAAGCGCTCCGAGGACAATCCCGAGCGCGCGGGCAGCGCCTATCACGGGCGGGGCGGCCCCTTTCACGTCTCCCGCGCGCGTGCCGACAACCCGCTTTATGAGGCCTTTCTGGGCGCCGGCCAGGCCTGCGGCCACCGCCTGAACGACGATTTCAACGGTGCCGAGCAGGAGGGGTTGGGTGTTTACGATTTCAACATCCGCAATGGCCGGCGCGAGTCCACCGCCACGGCGTTTCTGCGCCCGGCCCGGGGGCGGCCCAATCTGACGGTCTGGACCAAGACGCTCGCCGACCGGGTGATCCTGGAAAACGGCCGCGCCACCGGCCTGCGGGCGATCCGGCGCGGCACGCCCGTCACCGTCTTGGCCCGGCGCGAGGTGATCCTGTCGGGCGGGGCGGTGAACTCACCGGGGCTCTTGGAACGCTCGGGCATCGGCGATCCGGCGGTGCTGGCCGCGGCGGGGATCGAGCCTGTGGTCGCCGCACCCCAGGTCGGGCGCAACCTGCAGGACCATCTGGGCGTCTATCTGACCTATCGCTGCACCAAGCCGATCACGCTTTACGGGCTGATGCGCCCCGACCGGGCGGCGCTGGCCGGGATCCGCGCGCTGGCCTTCGGCAAAGGCCCCGCCACGGGCGTGCCGCTTGAGGCGGGCGGCTTTCTGCGCACGCGCGCGGATCTGGAGATCCCCGACATTCACATCACCTTCGTGCCCGGCCTCAATCTGGAGGTCACCCAATCGGGCCAGGGGCGGCATGGCTACCTGATCAATTTCTACCAGCTTCGCCCCGAAAGCCGTGGGGAGGTGCACATCACCAACCCCGCACCGCGCGCGCAGCCGGTGATCGACCCGAACTATCTGGCCGAGCCGGCCGACCGGCGCTGTCTGCGCGACGGGGTCCGGCTGGCCCGCCGCATCGGCGCGTCGGAGGCGTTTGCGCCCTATAATGCCGGAGAGATCTCGCCGACCTCAGAGATCGACAGCGATGCAGCGGTCGACGACTGGGTGCGCGCCAATGCCAACACCATTTTTCACCCGGTCGGAACCTGCCGGATGGGGGCCGATGCGGCTTCGGTCCTCGACCCGGAGCTGCGGGTGCGCGGGGTGGCCGGCCTGCGCGTCGCCGATGCCTCGATCATGCCGCGCATCATCGGCGGCAACACCTCGGCCCCCACGGTGATGATTGCCGAAAAGGCCGCCGATCTGATCCTGGGGCGCACGCCGCCGGCGCCGGAGGATCCGGCGCGGCCTTAGACCGGCATGCGGGGCGCGCGGATCAGACCACCCCCTTGGCGCGCAGCGCCTCCAGGGCTCCGGCGTCGATGCCGATTTCGCGCAGGATCTCCACGCTCTCCTGACCCGGTTCGGGGGTGGGGCGGCTGATCGCGGGCGGCGTGCGCGACAGCCGCACCGGCTGGCCGACCAGCGCAATCTCGCCCAGCGTCGGATGGGCCACGGGTTCGGCCATGCCCAGATGCCGGACCTGCGGATCGGCAAAGACCTCATCCATCCGGTAGATCGGCCCCGCCGGCACCGAGGCCGCCACCAGCGCCTCCATCCAGGTTGCGGTGCTGCGCGCGGCAAAGGCCGGACGCAACTCGGCCCAGCAGGCCTCGCGGTTGGCGGTGCGGTCCTCGGGCCCGGCAAAACGCGGATCCTCGCCCAGCTCGGGCCGACCGATCACGGCGCAAAGATCGCGCCATTGCGCATCGCCCGCCACACCCAGATTGAGATGCCCGTCCGCCGTCGCCACCACCCCGGTTGGAATGGTGACCGGGTGGTCGTTTCCGGCCTGTCCCGGAACCTCGCGCTCGACCAGATAGCGGGCGGCCTGAAAATCCATCATCGCGATCTGGGCCTGCAGGAGCGAGGTCTGCACCCATTGCCCGCGGCCCGAACGATCACGCTCGGCCAGGGCCAGGAGAATGCCGATGCAGGCGTAAAGCCCCGCGGCGAAATCGGCCACGGCCGCGCCGGCGCGGACCGGCCCCTGCCCAGGCAGCCCGGTGACGGCCATCAGCCCGCCCATGCCCTGGGCAAGCTGGTCAAAGCCCGGCCGCCCGGCATAGGGCCCGTCCTGCCCGAAGCCGGAGATCGAGGCGAGAATGATGCGCGGGTGCACATCGGCCAGCCTGGCATAGCCCAGGCCCAGCCGGTCCATCACGCCCGGCCGATAGTTTTCGACCACCGCATCGGCGGTTTGCGCGAGCTTCATGAGGATCTCGCAGCCTTCGGGCGTCTTTAGGTTGAGCGTGAGCGAGCGTTTGGAGCGGTGCAGGTTCTGCATGTCCGAGCCATGGCGCGGCCCGTTCAGCCCGGCATTGCGCTCCACCCCCTCCGGCGCTTCGATCTTGATCACATCGGCGCCGAAATCGGCCAGCACCCGGCAACAGGTGGGCCCGGCACGCACCCGCGTCAGATCGAGCACCCGCAGCCCGGCAAGCGCGCTCACGCGTCACGCTCCGGCCCGGCGGAAGCCAGCGCTGCCGCGCCCGACGGATCGGCGGCCATGTACCAATCGCCGATTTCGCTGGAGGTCATGAAGATGACGCTGTCGCATTGCGCCAGCAGATCGAGGCTTTCGGCCAGCCGATGCGCAAGATGCGGCACGCCGATCACATGCGGATGCAGCGCCAGCGTCATAACCCGCGGCTGGGCCACGGCTTCACGCGAGAAAACCTCCAGCGTGGCGGCCACGCGGCGGGTCCATTCCTCGCTTCCCGCCTGCTCGATCACGAACATCGGCACGTCATTGAGCGCAAAGGCATAGGGCATTGCCAGCATCGGCCCATGGGCAGTGCGCATCCAGACCGGCAGATCCTCGACATACCAATCATGCAGGAACTCGATCCCATGCTTGCGCAAGAGGTCGGGCGTGGCGTCGGTTTCGCCCAGTCCGGGGCCCAGCCAGGCGCGCACCGGTCCAAGCTGGCGCAGCCGGGTCAGCGTTGCTTCGATCACCGCCTCCTCATCCTCAACCTGCTTGAGCGATTGCTGGATCCAGCCATGGCCGACAAGCTCCCACTCCGCCGCTGTGATCGCGTCCATCAGCGCGGGGTACATATCGGCCACCGAGGCGTTCATCAGCGCCGAGGCCCGGATGTCCCGTTCGGCCAGCAGCGCCATGATCCGCGGCATGCCCGACCGCATGCCATACTCGACCCAGGCCCAGTTGGGCACATCCGGTGGTTCGGGCCGGGCGCCATGCGGCGGCGGCAACACCCCGCGCGGCATCGGCCGGTCAAAGGGCTGATGCTCGATATTGATCGCGATATTGACGATGATCGGCTTGCCCTGGGGCGGGTCGAGCGGCGCCCGCACGGTCGACAAAGCAAAAGGCATGCGGGGGCTGGACCAGGTCATGCGTTCTCCCATGGCTGTCGGCTGTTGAGATTACGTGCTATCCCCGTCGCCGCAACGCCCAATTCGTCCGGACAAATCGCCCCGGACCGCACGCAGAACGAGGATCGCATGACCGATGCCAGCTCAATCGTCACGGATCAGAGCGATCCGGCCGTCGCGATCGTCACCATTGACCGGCCCGACCAGCGCAATGCGATGACCCTGGCGATGTGGGTGGCGCTGGCCGAGACCTTCGAGCGGCTTGGCGCCGACCCGGCCCTGCGCGCGGTGGTTCTGACCGGTTCGGGCGGCGCGTTCTGTGCCGGTGCCGACATCAAGGAGTTTGCCGTCACCCGATCGGATGCCGCGGCCGGGGCGCGCTATTCCGATGCGGTGGAGCGGGCCAACCACGCCATCCTGGACTGTCCCAAGGCGACGATTGCTGCGATTTCGGGGCCGGCCATGGGCGGGGGCTGCGGCCTGGCGCTGTGCTGCGATTTCCGCATCGGCGATGACACGGCCTATATGGGCATCCCTGCGGCGCGGTTGGGCCTGGTCTATGGCGTTGCCGAAACCCAGGCGCTGATGGCGGCGGTTGGGCTGGAGGCGGCCAAGACGGTGCTGTTCTCGGCCCGCCGTTTTGCCGCGGGCGACGCGGTCCGGCTGGGGCTTTTGTCGCGCGTGGCCGAAGGGCCGGCCCTGGAGGCAGCGAAGGTCGAGGCCGAGAGCTATCGCGGATCCGCCCCGCGTTCCATCGCGGGAGCCAAACGGGTGCTGCGCGCGCTCCTCCATCAGCCCGATGCAGACGCGCTGGCCCAGATTGCGGCGCTCGCGGCCCAGGCGGTGGAAAGTGCCGATCATGCCGAAGGGATTGCAGCCTTTCGCGAAAAGCGCGCCCCGGTGTTTCGGGGCAGCTAGGCCGGCGCCCAACGCGGCGCGCCGTCTGGCGGCGGGGGCCTCCGCGATCAGCGGCCGCGAAAAAGCCCGCCCAGCACCCCCCGCACCAGACCCCGGGTCAGCTGACTGCCCGCCGTGCGGATGACGGTTTTGGCAAATGTGGTGCCAAGACTGTCGGTGCGGCTCGATCGTTGGGGCCTGGGTCCGGCATCGCGGCTCATCGCACCCGTATAGACCCGGGCCGAGCGGTATTGCCGCGTCTCGGGCACGCTGGGCGCGCGCTCCTGACCGGGCGACCCCTCTCCCGGCCAGTCCTGCGCCTGATCCGTGCGGGCCGACAGCGTCTCATAGGCCGACACCCGGTCGAGCGCGGTGTCATAGATGCCCGCAAGCTCCGAGCCTGCGATCAGATCGGCACGTTCGGCCGCGGTGATCGGCCCGATGCGCGAGCTTGGCGGGCGGATCAGGGTGCGCTCGACCATGCCCGGCACGCCCTTGCGGTCGAGAAACGAGGTCAGCGCCTCACCAATGCCTAGCGCCGTGATCGCCTCCTCGGTTGCAAAGCGCGGGTTGGGGCGGAAGCTGTCGGCCGCCGCGCGCACCGCGTGCCGCTCACGCGGGGTGTAGGCGCGCAGCGCATGCTGGATCCGGTTGCCAAGCTGGGCGAGAACATCCTCGGGCACGTCATCGGGGCTTTGCGTGACAAAAAAGACCCCCACGCCCTTTGAGCGGATCAGCCGCGCCACCTGCTCGACCTTCTCAACCAGCGCCCGCGGCGCCCGGTCGAACAGAAGATGCGCCTCATCGAAGAACACCGCCAGGCGGGGCCGGTCGGGATCGCCGACCTCGGGCAGCTCCTCAAAAAGCTCAGACAGCAGCCACATCAGCACGGTTGCATAAAGCCGCGGGCTCTCCATCAGCCTGTCGGCGGCCAGGATGTTGACATGGCCGCGCCCATCCGAGGCGCAGCGCATCAGATCCGCCAGCCGCAGCGCCGGTTCGCCAAAAAACCCGGCGCCGCCCTGATTTTCCAGCACCAGAAGCCGCCGCTGAATGGCCCCCACCGAGGCCGACGAGACATTGCCAAAGCGCAGCCGCAGCTCCCGCGCATGCGCGCCGACATGCACAAGCATTGCGCGCAGATCCGCCAGGTCGAGGAGCAAGAGCCCCTCCTCATCGGCAAGCCGAAAACAGATGTTGAGCACGCCTTCCTGGGCCTCGGTCAGATCCATCAGCCGCGCCAGCAGCAGCGGCCCCATCTCGGACACGGTGCTGCGCACCGGGTGCCCCTGCTCTCCGAAGATGTCCCAGAACACGGTCGGGAACCCGGCATAGCCATAGGCGTCAAACCCGATCTTTCCGGCCCGGCTTTGCAGCGCATCGTGAAGCTTGTGGGCGTTTGTGCCCGGCTTGGCGATGCCGGACAGATCGCCCTTCACATCGGCGGCAAAGACCGGAACGCCCGCGGCCGAAAAACTCTCGGCCAGGATCTGCAGGGTGACGGTCTTGCCGGTGCCGGTCGCGCCGGCCACCAGCCCGTGGCGGTTGGCACGCTGGGCAAGCAACAGCTGCGGTGCGCGCTGGTCCGGCCCACCGCCGCCAATGTAAAGATCGCCCTGCCCCATCTTGCCCCTCTCTGCCCTCACTTCAGCCACAGTGATTTATTAACCATTCCATGTCAGATTGCCGAGTGTTGGGCACCAGTTCTTCGGTGTTCTGGCAACTTCCTCCCTGTCGAACTGGCCGCGCTGACCGCGCGGCCTTTTTTTGACCGAGTGTCGGGGCGGGATGCTGTTGACCGCCCTCACGAATCTGCGTAGCGTCCCTCTGGCGACAGGCTTGGCCAGTCCGACAGGGAAGAGAGACAAAAGGGGGGCGCCTTTGGGCAGCCCCCCAATTTTTTCCGCCACCGAGTTTGCGCAGCACCGGGCAGTCACAGCGGTTTAACTTGGCATTGCGGGACCGAAAGGCTTAATAGAGGCGGGTGGCATAGTCGGCGCCGGTCGTGAGCACGGCCCGGCTGGTGGGCCCCTCGAACGGACAGAAACGGAGAGCAGAAACCCATGCCGATGCGTGTTAAGATCTTGATGTCGATGCTTGTTTTGGGGCTGGCAGGTCTGGTGGCGGGCCCGATTGCAGCGCAGGACACCACGCCCGAGACGACCGAGGAGGCACCGGCCACCGACGCCCCGGCCACCGAAGCCCCGGCCACCGAAGCCCCGCCGACACCCAGCCCGGCATCGCCCGAGCAGTTGGACGAGATCTACCCTCTCGCCGAGGCCGAGCAACCGCGCGAGGTCGTCCAGTCAGAGCATGGCGATTGGCAGGTGCGCTGCAACGCTGCGAACGAAGAGCAGTGCTTTATGTACCAGCTGGCCAAGGACACCGACGGGCGCACGGTGGCTGAGTTCACGCTCATCAAACTGCCCGATGGCAGCCAGGCCGCGGCTGGCGCGACGGTCGTCACCGGGCTGGGCGTGGCGCTGCCGCGCGGGCTGTCCATGACCATCGATTCGGCAAAGCCGCTGGGCTATCCCTATCTTTACTGCGTTCAGGCCGGCTGTTTTTCGCGCCTCGGCCTGACCACGGCCACAATCACCCGTCTGAAGCGCGGCGCCGAAGCCAAGATCGCGGTCGTGCATGTGACATCGCCCGACACGCCGATCGTCGGAACCTTGTCCCTGACCGGGTTCACCGCGGCCTATGACGCCCTGAAGCCCGCCACGCAGTAAGGCAGCGGCCAGGCCGCCGGAAGCAGCAGTAGAGCCGCGGCGGTTAAAACTCCGATCAGCAACGGGTCCCGGGCATGCCAGCCCGGGGCTGTCTGCTCAGGCCGCGCGCAGCGCCAGCACCGCGTTGAGCCCACCGAAGGCAAAGGCGTTGGAGAGGGCGGCCGAGACCCGGGCCTCGCGCGCTTCATTGGGCACAATATCGAGGTCGCATTCCGGATCGGGCTCTTCATAGCTGATCGTCGGCGCGATCACCCCCTCACCCAGCGCCATCAGCACAGCCAGAAGTTCGACCGCCCCCGTGCCGCCGATCAGATGGCCATGCATCGACTTGGTCGAGGAGATCATCAGCCGGTCGGCCTGCGCGCCGAAGACTTGACGCACCGCGGCGCATTCGGTCCGGTCATTAGCCGCCGTCCCGGTGCCATGGGCGTTGATATAGCCGATCTCCTCGGGCGCCACCCGGCCATCCTGCAGCGCCCCTTCGATTGCGCGCGCGGCACCGTCCAGGCTGGGCATGACGATGTCCGAGGCATCCGAGGTCATCGCAAACCCCACGATCTCGGCCAGGATCGGCGCCCCGCGGGCCAGCGCCGCCTCACGCTCCTCCAGCACAAAGATGGCGGCACCTTCGCCCTGAACCATGCCGTTGCGGTTCTTGGAAAACGGCCGGCAGCCATCCTTGGACATCACGCGCAGGCCTTCCCAGGCCTTGATGCCACCGAAGACCAGCATCGATTCCGTGCCGCCGGTGACCATGGCGTCGGTCGTGCCGGAGCGGATCAGATGAAACGCCTGGCCGATGGCGTGGTTGGAGGAGGAGCAGGCGGTCGCAACGCAATAGGACGGTCCCTTGAGCCCCCAGGCCATCGAGATATGGCTGGCCGCGGCATTGTTCATCAGCCGGGGGATGATGAAGGGATGGACCCGGTTCTTGCCCTCTTCATAGACCAGCCGGTAGCTCTCATCCTGCGTGTGCAGGCCGCCGCCCGAGGTGCCCAGGATCACCCCGACCCGGGCGGCCGTCGCCTCGTCGACCGAAAACCCCGATTGTGCCATCGCCTCGCGCGCGGCAAGCATCGCATATTGGGTGAACCGATCGAGGATCGCGATCTCGGAGCGCGAAAAATGCGCCGTCTCATCATAGCCGTGGATCTGGCCGCCGATCTTGATCGACAGGCGCTCAACATCGCGAAAGGCCAGCGGCCCGATCCCGCAAATGCCCGCGCGCATGGCCGCAAAGGTCTCTTGCACCGACCGACCAAGCGCATTGATCGAGCCGGCCCCGGTGATGACAACGCGACGCATGGGGCCGGTCACCCCTCCGCTTTGGCCGCAATCAGCCCCTTAACCGCCTCGACAATCGACGCGACATTGCTCACGTCGAACTCGGATTCCCCCGGCTCATTGGCGTTGAAGGGGATCGAGATGTCGAAGGTCTCCTCAATGGCAAAGACAGCCTCGACCAGCGCAAGGCTGTCGACGCCCAGATCCTCCAGCGTTGCCTCCATGGTGACGTCCGACGGCTCCAGCACAGCCTGCTCGGCAATGATCTCGACGATCTTTTCGGCCACCTCGTCTGACATGTCCGCCTCCCTCATATCCGGCTCTGCTCTAGCGGCTCGACCCGAGATTTGAAACCGCTTTCTGCAAGGCCGCAACCTTGTCGTAGATCTCAGGAAGCCGTCTTGACAGCATGAACATCAAGGTCGCCTTGTCGCGTGCGATGGCCGGAGACCCCATCACCACCGCCTGCCCCTGAATGTTGCTCGCAACGCCAGATTGTGCGGCCACAAGCACATCCGAGCCGATCTTGACATGGTCGGCCACGCCGGATTGCCCGCCCAGCACCACGCGATCTCCGATCTCGACAGACCCCGCGATGCCGACCTGGCCACAGATCAGGCAGGTCTTGCCAATGCGCACATTGTGTCCGATCTGCACAAGATTGTCGATTTTGGTGCCCGCGCCGATCTGCGTGTCGGCCAATGTGCCCCGGTCGATGCAGGTGTTCGCGCCAACCTCGACATCATCGCCCAGGGTCACGGCGGCAAGCGAGGCAATCCGCAGATAGCCCGGCGTCTGCGCCACGCTTTGCGCATCGCCACCCGACCGCGCGGCTTCGACCGCGCCCCGCTCGGGCGTCACGAAGGAAAACCCGTCAGAGCCGATCACCGCACCGGCATGCGCCCGGAACCGCGCGCCGATCGTCACCCCCGCGCCAATGCGCACCCCCTCATGCAAACATGCGCCCGGGCCCAGCGACGCGCCGGCGCCGACCGAGCAATGGGCCGAGATCCTGGCACCGGCGCCGATCCGGGCGCCTGCGGCGATTCGAACGAAGGGGCCGATTGCGACATCCTCGCCAAGCACGGCCTCCGGGTCGATATCGGTCAGCGGGTGAACGCCGGGCGCGGGCCAGGTCTCCTGCGCAAACCGGGCTGTCAGATGCGACAGGGCAACCCGCGGGCGCGGCGCGAAGATGGCCGCCTCAAACCCCAGTGCCACATGGTCCGCGCCCGGCCAAAGCAACGCGGCCCTCGCGCGGCACCCCGCCAGCGCCTTGGCGTATTTCGCCTCCATCGCAACGGCCAGATCGTCGGGGCCCGCCTGGTCGGGCGGCGCCGGGCGCGCAATGGCAAGCGAGGTGTCTCCGATGGCGTCGGCGCGAAGCGCCTCGGCGAGTGTCGCCACGGTAAGGGTCAAACATCGTCTCCGGAAGTCGAGCGCCTTCTGCCCGGAGCGCCTTATAGCGACCTCCTCACACACGCGAAAGAGGCTCTGACGCCCAGAGCCTCCCACCTTGTGCCACTCTTGCTCGGACACCGCCCGGAAAAGGCGGGATCACGATGCGATCCGGTCAGAGCGCGACGCGCACGCCTTGAGCGATCAGCCGCTCGAGCACCTTGGCATCGCGGCCATACACATCGTCGCGGATCTGCACCTCTCCGGCCCGGTCGACAAACACGGTGCGGTAAGTCAGATAGACGCGAACCGGACGGTCCAGATTGATCCGCCGCTCGGTGCCCCGGTTCAGCAGGCGGTCGAAATACCCCTTCGGATCATCCTCCTGCCCCTCCAGCAACGCATAGGCCAGGTCGAAGGGCTGTTCGACGCGCACGCAGCCATGGCTGTAGGCGCGCTGATCATAGTTGAAGAGCCGCTTGGTGGGCGTGTCGTGCAGATAGATCGCAAACTGGTTGGGGAACATGAACTTCACCCGACCCAGCGCGTTGAAATTGCTCGGCTCCTGCTTGATCCGGAAGGGAAAATAGCCGGACGAGAACTCGGTATAGTCGCTGGTCACGCCATCGGGCACGGGCGCGCCGCCGGTCGGCACCAGTCGCATGCCGCGCCGCGACAGATAGGTCGGATCGCGCTGCAATTGCGGCAGGATCTCCCGCGTGGCGATGCTGTTGGGCACATGCCAGGTCGGATTGACGACCATATGATCCATGTCGTCGATGAATTCGGGCGTGGCAAACCGCCGCTTGCCCACGATCACGCGGCTTTCGAGCAGAACCCGGCCGCCATCCATGAATTCCATGGTGAAATCGGCCTGGTTGACGAAGATGTGCCGCTCATTGGGGTCGCGGTGCAGCCAGCGGATCCGCTCCAGATTGACGATCACCTGGCCGATCCGGTCGCCGTCATCGGCGTTGAGCCGTCCAAGCGTCGCCGGCCCGGCAATTCCGTCCGGCGTGAGGCCGACAAGCGTCTGATAGCGCCGCACCTCTTCCATCAAGGTTGCATCATAGACGCGGGCATCGCCCTCGGCCTCGACCACACGGCTCTGCGGCAAGGTCTCGGGCACCGGTTCGACAATCCCCTGCTCAAGTGCGGCGAGCACGACGGGAACCGCGGCGGTTTCCTCCGGGACGTTGAGCTTACCCATCGCATGGGCAAGCCGGGCGCGCAGGGCAATCACCCGGTCCGAGCGATGGCCTAGCCGCATCGTGCGCCCGGCCGGCACTTTGGCAACGCTGACCGCGGCACTGTCCCGGTCGCGCAGCCGGGCAAGCTCCTCCACCAGCTGCGCATATTCCTCGGTGCGCGGCGCAAACCCGAAGAAATCGCGCGGCGGGATGCCCGAGAGCCGTCCGAGCATGGCCGCCACCGGCGTCGGCTCATACGGGATATGGATCTCGCGATCGGCCGAGCGCGGCGGGATGATCCCGGCCGACA
>JBCBKN010000050.1:0-15888 GCA_038521775.1 Pseudomonadota bacterium
AAACCAGACCAGGCTGAGCCCCATCGGCTCGATCAGCGGCAGAAAAAGCGGCACGACGATGAGGATGATCGAGGCGGTGTCGAGCAGCGTGCCCAGAAAGATCATCAACAGCACATAAAGCGTCATGATCCAGAAGAAGCTGAGCTGGTTTTCCGACAGGATCGCGCCAAGCTCATTGGGCAGACCGGCAATTCCCAGCATGCGGCTGTAGATCGAGGCGGCGGTGATCAGAAAAAGGATCGCCGCGGTGATGTGCCCGGTCTCCAACAGCGCCTCCCACAGGGTGCGCAGGGTCATGCGGCGTTTGACAATGGCAATCCCCAGGCCGATCAGCGCGCCGGTCGCCCCCGCCTCGACCGGAGCAAGCCAGCCGGTATAGATCCCGCCAAGGACGACCACGATCAGCCCCAGGGTGGGCAGGGTCTTGGCCGCGATCTCACCGATGCTCATCCATTCGGTGTCGGCCAACCGCCGCCCGCCGATGAACTGGGGCGCAAACCGGCCCATGGCTGCAATCGCGACCACATAGGCCACCGCGAGCATGATGCCCGGCACGATGCCGGCCAGAAACATCTCGCCCACCGATTGTTCGGCCACAAAGGAATAGATGATCAGCATGGCCGAGGGCGGAATGATCATGCCCAGCACCGAGGAGCCTGCGACCACGCCCACGGCAAAGCGGGGGTTGTAGTCCTGCCGCAGCATCTGCGGCACCGAGACCTTGGAAAAGACCGAAGCCGAGGCGATGGAGGAGCCGGTGACCGCCGCAAAGACCGCATTCGCCCCGACCGTGGCCATGCCGATGCCGCCCTTGACCTTGCGAAAGCCCGAATTCATCACCTCGTAAATGTCCGCGCCCAGCCCGGCCTTGGACACCACCAGCCCCATGAAGGTGAAGAGCGGGACGGTCGCGAAGGTGTATTCCATCACGCTGTCGCCGACCGCCACCTTGAGCAGGTTCATCGCCAGCGTGAAATTGTCCCGCATCAGCCAGATCGAGACGAAGGACACCACGCCCAGCACGATGGGGATGTAGAGGCCCAGATAGACCAGAACGACGATCGCAATGACCGAGGCGATGCCGATTTCAACCGGGCTCATCGTGCAGACCCGCCGCGGTCAGACATCGCCGCGCTCGTCAAAGGCGGGTTTGCGCGCAGGCCCGTCCGGGCGCAGCACCTTGAGTGTAAAGATCAGCGCGCAGAGTGCGGCCGACACGAAAATGGTGAGCTTGACCGGCCACCAAAGCGCGGTGAAGACGCCCGGCACGCCGAAGAAATCCTTGCTGGCATACATTTTCAGAAATTCTGGCCAGATCGCGATCGCGATCAACGTCATCAGCACCGCCGACACCGCGTCGATGATCCGGCGCATCACCGAGATCACCGCAGGATACCGATCGCCCATGACCACCAGAAACCCGTCCGAACGGGTCAGCCGGTTGACCCGGCACACATCCGGAAGCTGCAGGAAAACGATGAGCACCATCGAGAATTGCACAACCTCGACCGCACCCAGAAAGGGGGCGTTGAAGGCGCCCCGCGCCACCACGTCGTAATTGACCAGCAGCACGAGCCCCAGCACGACCAGCGTGCCAACCGCATTGGCGAGCATGGCGACGGCATCCGCCGCCGCGCGTGCGCCACGCAAAAGGCTTTGAACGGCAGTCATACCGACAGCCCGGCCTGCGCTCAGTTCGAGACTTCCGCCGCCCAGTCGCGCACCGGCGTATAGCCGGCCTCGGCCAGCTTGCCCAAATAGGCGCGCAGCATTTCGCTGCCCGGCTCGCCCTTGCCATCGAGGTTGGTGGCCCATTCAAGCGCAATGTTGGGCATCGCATCGGCCCAGGACGCGCGCTCCTCCACCGAAAGCTCCACGATGGTGCCGCCCGCGGCGACATAGGCCTCGCGGCTTGCCTCGGCCCGGTCCATGGCAATGCCTGCCACATGGTCGCGATAGAGCACCGAAACCTCGCGCAGAACCGCCTTCACCTCATCGGGCAGCCCGTCCCAGAACTGCTTGTTCACCGTGATGGTCTTGGAGTTCACCGCGCCCAGATCGACGCGCAGCATATAGGGCGCGACCTCGGCGATCTTGAAGGTCGAGGCCGCCTCGGGCCACAGCATCGCATGGTCGACCAGGCCGGTTTGCAGCATGTTGTAGAAATCGGTCAGCCCGCCGCGCACTCCAGCGACATCCCTGATCCCCTCCAGATAGCGCAGGTTCATCCCGGCCCCGGCGACCTTGTCGCCCTCGACATCCGACAGCGAGGAGATCGGCTCCTTGGAGAAAAGCTGATAGGTGTCGAGCACGACGCCCGTGGCCAGATAAACCTGGTTCTGGGCCTCGAACTCCTTTTGCATGGTCGGGAACTCACGCGCGATCTCATCCACGGCCTTGGCCACGGCGCGGGCATCGGGGGCCACAAAAGGTGTCACGGCCGAGATCGCCTGGCTGGGCAGCTTGGAATTGTGAAAGATCGTGGTGACGATGCCCATATCGCCGAGGCCCAGTTCGATGCCCTCCAGAACGCCCTTGGGCTTGACGATCGCGCCGCCATAGCTCTCCTGCCAGTCGATTTCATAGGTGCCGGTCTCGGCCAGCCGCTTGTCCACCTCGGGGATGAAGAAATTGGTGAACTCCTTGACCCAGAGCGCGCGGGCCGGGTAGCCGTCGATCACCACGACGCGGATCGTTTCGGCCGCTTTTGCGGGCACGGCCAGCGGGGCGGTCATTGCAGCCGCGGCAAGCGTGCAGAGCGCGGCGCGCCGCGTCCAAAGTCTCAGCATGTCTTTCCTCCCATGTTGCGCCCCCTGTTGCGAGGCGTGCGATCCGAACGCCGGATCAGGCTTTTGCCCATGTTGTTGTGAGTGCTGTGCCCGCCTGCTCAAAGAGCTTGGAAAGCGGGCAGAACTTGGCAACTTCGGCCCCCAGCCGCGCGATCTCCTCCGAACTTGCCGGTCCGTCGCAGGTAACGACCTGGCGGATCGCCACAAAGGGAATGTCGATTTCCTCGGCCAGGGTAACGCCGCGGCGGTCGAACTCGCAGGCAATCGAGACCGCGATATGCCCGGCCTCGATGCCAAGCTCTGCGGCGCATTTGTTGCCGATGACGTTGGTGCAGCCCGCCAGGGCTGACAGCGCCATATCGGTGGGCGCTGCCCCGGCATTGGTGCCGCCGCGGGCGGTGGGCTCATCGATGACCACCGTCAGATCGCGGATCGCCACATCCATGCGGGAATGGCTGACGCCGTTGCCCTCGGCGCGCAGGGTCACGGTCGTTTTTTCGCGAAGGCTCATGCGGGTCTCACCGGGTTTGCGGGCCCGATCGGGCGCTGTCTGGGGCGCAAGCGCGGGCGGGCTCGCTCATGCAAAGCTGCACACCTCGTCAAAACCAAACCGCGGCAGCTTTTGAAACAGCGCCGTTTCATCAGCATGGCCGAGATTGCACAGGAAATTCGACCGAAGCGTGGTGCCGGCAAAGAACTCTGCATCCACGATGTCATTGTCAAAGCCCGACATCGCGCCGACATCGAGCCCCAGCGCCCGCGCCGCGATCATGAAATAGGCGCCCTGCAGCGTGCCATTGCGAAACGCCGTCACCTCGCAATGCGCGGGCTTGCCCTCAAAGAACGGGCGGCGGTCCTCATGCGGGAACAGGAAGGGCAGCGCGCGCCAGAACTCCAGATCATGGGCGATGATCGCGGTGACCGGGGCGCCCATCATCTTGTCGACATTCTTGGGTTTGAGCGATGTGGCGAGCCGTGCCTTGCCCTGGGCGGTTTCGACGAAAACGATGCGCGCCGGGCAGCAATTCATCGATGTGGGGCCCGCGGCCATGATGGCATAAAGCCGCTCAAGCGTCTGGCGCGGCACGGGCGTGTCCCGCCAGGCATAATGCGAGCGCGCATCGGAAAGGATCACGTCGATCGCGGCATCGTCGAGCTGCGGCAGCCTGTCCTTCAGCGCCCGAAACCCGGCCTGTGCCTGGGCGCGCGCATCACCTGCTGCATCCGCTGAGGGGAGCACGCTCACACCCCTGCCCCGCCGCGCGCCGCACCCGCCAGATCTTCCTCGGCAACGATCGGGCTGGCGCAGATGCCGATGCCCTCGATCTCGATCTCCACCGTCTCGCCGGGGCGCAACCAGCGCTGCGGGGTCTTGGCATGCCCAACCCCGGGCGGTGTGCCCATGGCCAGCATGTCGCCAGGCTCCAGCGTGGTGAATTCGGACACCGTGGCGATGGTTTTGGCAACGCTCCAGAGCATGTCCGACGTGCTGGCCGATTGCAGGATCTCGTCGCCCACGCGGCTTTCGATCTTCAGCCCCTCGGCGCCCTTGGGCAGCTCATCGGGGGTGACGACCACCGGCCCCACCGGCCCGGTTGCATCGAAATTCTTGCCCGGCGTCCATTGATGGGTCTTGCGCTGATAGGCACGCACCGAGCCGTCATTGAAGATGGTGTATCCGAAGACATGGTCGAGCGCCGTCTCCTCGGAGATATGCTTGCCGCCCTTGCCGATGATGACCATCAGCTCGGCCTCATAATCGAGCTCATCGCAGCAGCTGGGCCGGACCATCGGCGCCCCGGCCGGGATCATCGAGCTGAGCATGCGGATGAAAAGCGCCGGATAGGTGGGCACGTCATACCCGCCTTCCTTGATGTGATCGACATAGTTCAGGCCGAGGCAGATGATCTTGCCGGGGCGCGCGATGGGCAGCGCCGGCGTGATCGCCGTGACGGGGTGGCCCGGCTGCGATGCTGCGGCCGCGGCCAAGGCCGCCGGGTCGACCCGCCCGTCGCACAGCGCCTGCAGATCGGACCCCACGGACGCGTCATGCGCCGTCAGGCTGTGCGCAACCTCGCCCTCGACAAGGAACACATCGGTGCTTCCACCAACATTGCCAACGATGAACCGCACGGTCCCTCCCCGGGGCAAGCCCGCAAGCCGGACCTGTCAACCGGTCCTTTGGACGCAAGGGTTGGGCAGTTCGTCAAAATTGTCAAACGTCAAGTTCGCCGGACCGGCAATGATCGCTCGGGCGGGTCGGCCGAAACGGCCTGGGAGAGGGTCCGGGGGCGGCTAGGAGACGATCCGGGGAATGGGTGCCCGCATCCGGACACCCAGCTTGGTTTCGCGCAATGCGCCGAAGCGCGTCAGCCCAGAATGCCGGGCCAGTTGGCCTCGGCCAGCTTGATGTTGCCCGGAATGTCCGGCAGCCACAGGTCGCGCGCCCGCAGCGAGGCATTAAGATAGAGCCGGTCTTCATAGACGGTCCAGGCTTCCGGCACGGTCGGGGCCAGATAGCCCTTCGAGGCGGCATAGGCGCAATACCCGCCAAAGCGCGCGCCATATTTCACCGGGTCGGCCTCGAAGGCCGATTTGTTGGCGGCCGAGACAAAACGCCATTCGGCGCCATTATGGGTGAGCGCGTAATCGGCGCTGCCCTCGACCGGGGCGGCATCGGTGAAATAGGCCACCGGGTCGATGCCGCGGATGGCCAGCCCGTCAACCTGGAAAGTGTCAGGCTCGCGGGCAAAGGCAGGGCGGGCAACAGCGCCGGCCAGCGGGGCGGCGGCAAGAAGTCCGAGCAGGGAGCGACGGGAAACGGTCATGGCTGTCCTCTTCCGTGGTTTGGATGTCTCGGAACATGCAGATTGCCCGCAAAAAATGTACCCAATCCTACGCAGCTGTGATCTGTCGTGTTCGCCGCACGCGCATTCATGCGATCCAGGGCGGCCCCCCGGCATGCCGGGACCGCGCGCCCGCCACAGAAGCTGGACCTGCGCGGCGCTGCGATCTAGGCTTCGGCGGCAGCCGAGCGGGGGAGCGCGACCGTGGACAGCATTAGATTGGGGCGCACCGGCCTCACGGTCAGCGTGGCCGGGCTGGGCTGCGGCGGCCATTCCCGCCTGGGCCAGCGCCAGGGCAAAAGCGTGTCGCATTCGGTGGCCCTGGTGCAGGCCGCGCTCGATGCCGGCGTCACGCTCATCGACACCGCCGCGGCCTATGGCACCGAAGAGATCGTGGGCGAGGCCCTGCGCGGTCGACGCGATGCCGCGGTGATCTCGACCAAGATCGGCCCCTATCTCAGATTTCCCGCAGAAGAGGGCCCGCGGATCACCGGCGCGGATCTGATCGCCCGGGCCGAGGAGACGCTTGGCCGGCTCAGCACCGATCATATCGACATTCTGCACCTGCACGGCGTCTCGCCGGCCGACTATCCCTATTGCCGCGAGGAGCTCACCCCGGCACTGATCAAGCTGCGCGAGGCCGGCAAGATCCGCTTCACCGGCATCACCGAGCGCTTTGTCGAGGACACCCGCCATGCGATGCTGGAGATCGCCCTGTCGGACGATCTGTGGGATGTGGTGATGGTGGGCTTCAGCCTGCTCAACCCCTCGGCGCGGCGCACGGTCTTTCCGCTCACCGAGGCCCAGGATGTCGGCACATTGATCATGTTCGCGGTGCGCCGGGCGCTGAGCCAGCCCGGGGCCATGGCCGAGCTGATCGACGGGCTTGTGGCGCGGGGTGAGCTGGACCCGGGCGCGCTCGACCCCGCCGACCCGTTGGGATATCTCGCCCGGCCGGAGGTTGCGGGAAGCGTCATCGAGGCCGCCTACCGGTTTTGCCGGCACGAGCCCGGCGCGCATGTGGTGCTGACCGGCACCGGCTCGCCCGCGCATCTGGCCCAGAACATCGCCTCGATCAACGGGCCGCCCCTGCCCCCGGACGCACAAGCCCGGCTGGCCGCCCAATTCGGGCTGATCGACAGCGTTTCGGGCAATTGAGCGGCAGGCTGCCGCGGCTGGCGCGCTCTGTCACACCCGCGATGCGTGGAAATCCCGCCCCGTCATGCTAAAACTCGGCTATGCCGAGCATAGAGATCAGCGTCGCCGGATTTGCAGGGCTGTGGGCCGTCACCTATGCGGCCCTGCTGGTGCTCTATTTCCTCCCCGGCCTGGTGATGGAATGGCTGGCGCGACGGCATCCTGAGCGGCGCATCCAGGCCCGCCCCTCCACCCATAAGGGCCGCGACATCCGCCAATCGGTGGTCTCGCTGGCCACCATCGCGGTCTATGTCGCGGGCGGGCTTTTTGCCCAGCAGGCGGGCTGGACGCTGTTTGGAACATGGGCGCCAAGCTGGTGGTCGATCCCGCTCGGCATCCTCCTCACCGCCATTGCCTATGACACCTGGTTCTACTGGTTTCACCGGCTGATGCACACGCGCCGCTTCTACCGCTTTCACGCCCAGCATCATCGCGCGATCGCGCCCTCCACCTGGTCATGCAACAATGACACGCTGGTGGGCTGCTTCTTCGAACAGGCCTATTTCCTGGTCGCTGCGTTGCTGCTGCCGATCCCGGCCATTGTGCTGATCGGCCATAAGGTCTTCGACCAGGTGACCGGCATGATCAGCCATGCGGGCTATGAGTTCTTTGCCGGGCCCTCGGCGCGCAGCCCCTGGCCCGGGCTTTGCACCACCTTCCATGACCAGCACCATGCCCATTTCCGGGTGAATTACGGCAACACCTTCTCGCTGTGGGACCGCTGGATGGGCACGATCCATCCCGCCTATGACAAGAAGGTCGCCGAGTTCGAAGAGATTGCGGCGGCCCCGGCGGGCGAGCGCGGCTGAGCGCGCAGACCCGGTCCGCGCGGCCTGGGTTTCGGCGTTGCCGTTACGCCCCTCCGACACGGCGGCGAATGCGATGCAAGACTGCGAGGATCGGCCATCGGCTCAGATCTCCAGCATCAGCGGGCAATGGTCCGAAACCTCCGGATCGCGCACCACCTCAAAGCGCGGCTGGGCGATGTGTGGGTTCACCAGCATGTAATCGGCAAAACGCTGCGGCTTGGCATAATGGCTGCTGCGCGTGCCAGCCCAGCCCCCTTCGGTGACCAGCTCGCGCAGCCCCAGCTCGGCCAGCGCGGGGAACATGCCACTGTCGGGCAGGACGTTGAAATCACCGCAGACGATCAGCGGATCCTCGGGGCCCGCCAGATGGCCCACCAGCCGCATCAGCCGGTGTGTCTGGGCCATCCGCTCCGGCGTGTCGGCCTTGCCCTGCGGGTCACGCAGCCCGTGCATATGCGCAATTGTGACGGCCGCGCCGCGCTCATGGTCGAAAACGCGGACGGCATGGGCATTGCGCGACCGCGGATGCGCCCCGAACCCATCGGGCCCGAAACCGCCATGCACAAAGCCCTGGCTTTGCGCGATGATCGGCAGGCTGCGCCGCACATAGGTCGCGATGCCCCATAAAGTGCTCACCGAGCTGTCGCCATCCCACAGATCGCCCCGGGCGGCAGAGCAAAACTGGGCCACATGCCCGGGAAGGCAGGCCGCGATCTCAGAAAAGAGATTGGCGCGCTGCGGGAGCGCCTGCCCGTCATCACGGTAGGTCAGCCAGCCCGCGTTGCTGTGCGGCGCATGCACCACCTCCTGCACGCATAGAAGATCGGGATCGGCATCGGCGAGATAGGCCATGAGCGGCGCGTGCAGCCGCCCACCCCAGGCATTCAGACAGATGATCTGCATTCTTCCACCGCTTTGCCGCAGACGCGCCGCACGCCGCGCCAAAAAGCAGGGGTTACGAGGTCATGTCTTCCGAGAAGTTGCTCGCCACCGAGGGCCGGATGGTGGTCACACCGATCAGGCTGAGCAGGTTGACCGGCAGGGTCGTCGCCTGGATGGTCACCCGGATCTCCGGCTGAAACTGCTGCCCGGCCTGGCCAAGCCGGCGGTAGATGTATTCGACACGGACATCCTCGGGATCCAGCCCGCCATGGATCCGCCGCATCTCGTTCACCAGGTTGGTAAACAGCGTCGAATCGCATTCTGCGGTCAGCGCGCCACCGCTGTAGTCACAGACCCAGACAATGCCGGGGTCGACGCAGACATCATTGCCGCTTTCCTGAAAGCAGGCATCGCCGATCTGGCCGTTCGCGGTGATCAGCTGATTGGTCAGCCACACATCGCTGTGCAGCGGCGATTCGGCCGCCGCCAGACGGGCGCCCAGCTGCGCGGCCTTGTTCTTCGATTCCAGGTTGAAATAGCCGATCGAGACCTCGGCCACCGTCATGACCACCATCAGGAGCGGCAGCAGAATGATCGACAGCTCCACCGTCGCCGAGCCGTCTTCCTGCGACAGAAACCGGCCGAGGCGCGAGCGAAGCTTGTGCGCAGTGCCGCTGCGCCGTTTCATGGACCCAAATTTCATCACACCGATCCTACACACACACACCAAGGGCCTTGTCATCGGGCGGGCACGCGGTCGATCCAACCGGGATCGAAGAGACATAGCGTGCCGTCTGTGCAACCCGCATCGTGAACTTCTCCGGATGATCGCTCTCGATCAGTCCGAAGGCCGCGACGATGGCAAGCAGCGGCGAGTCGAACGCCACCACGGCCGTAAGCTCGATGAGATAAAAATCCGTGCGCATCTCGGATGTCGTGGTCATTTTTCGCAGCGTGATGTTCACCCGCACCGGATCGGATGCATCGCCGGGGGTGGTGCCCACCAGATCGACGCCCATGCGCTCGGCAATCAGGCTTCGCGCCTCGGCCATGAAGAAATCATGGATCACAGGCACTTCATTGCCGTTGATATCGGTGACCTTGTTGCCTGCGCCGTCTTCCCAATCGGCGGGCGCCCGCGACAAAAGCCGTGTTGCGTCGAAGGTTGCGCTGTCGAGCTGTTCGCGTTGCGAGACCAACTCGCCGAAGCTGCCGACAAACGCAATCATCACCAGGATGAATGGAAGGCAGATCGCAAATTCGACCGAGGCAGTGCCAGACCTGTCAGCAGAAAACACTGACAGCCGGCACAAAAGCGCGGACCGCGCCTTGTGCAAAATCGTCATTTCCCCACTCCTCACGGTGAAGGGCCCCCGCCCGTCACCGGTCATCACGCCAGTACAAAACACGTAAATCTGACCGCCGCTCGGGGATCAGATCTGGGGTGCGGCGGCCCCAGCCCGGGCCGCCGCGATCGTTTGGTTAGTTCGACAGCATCGTCTGGAGAGAAACCCGACGATCGTCTTCGTCAACAACCTTCACGAACTCCACAAACATGTCATCCATGTTCACTTCGGTGGTCAGGCTGTTCTTGAACTCGACATTGTCGATACCGCCCGAGTTCGGGAGGAAATAGGCGATGGTGCGCACGTTGTTGCGGTTCACACCGATCTCAAAATGATCGCCATCATGCATCTTGGGCACGACGACATGCGCGACTTCGCGTGGGTCGTGCTGCCCCGCCAGGACATCCGCCTCATCTTCATTGTCCGGGAGCCAGGGATAAAGGTTCCCGTCATCGTCGGTGCCAAACTCACCATGCGGCGGCGAGTCGAGAAGCTGATCGTAGACCCGGACAATCCCACCATTGTCGGCATCAAAGAGGGTCAACGCACCCACATAGGTCGGCTCGCTGAACTCCATGATCATCCAAGCGCCACGCGCCTCATCATCGGGATCATTGGTTTTGCCATCTTCGGACACGATCATGATGTGGCCGAACTGGGTGTGCTGAAGGTCCTTGTCACCACCGGTGTAGTTCGCCGTGTCAAACAGCATCGCATGGCTCTTGTGCATGACGTTGGTGCTGTCCTGCAGCCACCGGCTCTGCACCACTGTGAAGGTCAGACCGACATGCTCATACGGCGTCAGCGAGGTTGGCTCGGGGCACACAACGCCAGGCACCGTGCTTTGAGCCTTAACACCCGTGGGCGTGCCCCACCGGCAATTGCCATGTTCTGGACCCGCACTGCCGTCGGGATTGGGAACGTTGTTGCCGTTGATCTCCTGGCCCGCGTCGAACACATGGTTCTGCGACGTCTCGGTGTCGAAATCGGCCACGAACAGCTCGTTCCGATTGACCGGCTCGCTCAGGAACACCTCAGCATACTGCGCCACGGTGACGTCGGTCTGCTTGAAGCCGGACAGGTTGGTGCAGTCGAGCATCGCAACCTCAAGCCGGCGCCGATTGGCTTCCGGAGGTGCCGACAGGTTGCAGCTCGGTCCTGCATAGCCGATTTCGCTCTCGGCGCCGACCATGGTGAGCCCGTTCTGGATCTCGTACATGTAGACATCATAGCGGGTGTCCAGACCGGCCGGCAGCGGACCGCCATGGGTAAGGTCCCAGTACACGTCGAGATTCTCGACCGTCGCCGTGTCGCTTTCCACATCGCAGGTGCCATTGTGGAAGCAGTCCGACCGCGGCAGCGGCACGGTGGTCGACACCTCGTTATAGACCTCGCCGGTGCAGCTGAAGAGCTGGCCGGTCGTGGTGTTGATGTCCGACGGCACCTCCGCGTTGTTGGCCAGCGCGCTCACAGCATAGTCATAAAGACCAAAGCGGGTGTTCAGCGGCGCGTGCACCCTGATCGCGTCCAGCCCCGCCGAGGTCTGCGGATCGCCGATGAAGTCCACCGTGTTGTCGGTCGAGCACTGGGTTTCATGCGATGCAATGGCCAGCAGGCACAACTTCTTGTCCAGGCCTGAATAGGGCGCGCAGGTGCCGACCGCATCATCCGAGATGCCCGTGATGATGCCGTACTCGCCGACGCTCCAATCATCGTCCCGGTTCTTTGTCAGCTTGAGCTGCGTGCCCTCGATCAGTGATTCCCAGGACCCGTCGGTCGGCGCGCAGATCGCAATCAGCGGCTCGGTGCAGACGACGCGCGTGTTGGTCGCCGCGGCGGCCGTCTGGATAGGCGTCTCGGGATTCGTGCTTGTGTCGGCATTGATCGACAACAGCGTCCACGGCACCCCCCGCGCCGCGGCAACCACCAGCACATGGGTGGCGAGCGTCGGATCCACGGTCACAAGATGCGAATAATGATGTGGCTGGATCGGCGCACCACCATTGTCCGGCTGACCGCTCAGGAAAATCACCCGATCGACGGAAAAGCTGTCATCCGCGCCAGTCAGGGTTGTGGACAGCTTGATAAGCTCCTGATCCACGACCTCTTGAGCGCGCGTGATCGCATCCGGCTCCCGGTCAAGCTCGCTCGCAGCGGCCAGGGCGATCGAGTCGACATACGCCTGCATCTGCGAATGCGCCGAGAAGCTGCGGCCAAAATCGATAGCCACGCCCGCAAGCAGCACCATACCCACCGTCATCACAAGAACAAAGGTCGTCACCGTCCCCCGTTCTTCGCGCAAAAACCCCTTCATCATCCCTCAACCCTCACCTTGACGCCCACCACCATTAATCCACCGGTTAGAACTATGAACAAAACCTTGCCAAATTTCAATGAAAACGCAGCATAAAAATTAACGCCCGGGAATCAAAGGCTTGATCTTCAAGGCTTTACCGCCCTCTCCTTACGGTTGCAGGGAGGCCCCGCCACACCTTGCCCAGCAATGCGGCAGAGCGGGCAAAATCCTGCTCACGCAGCGCCATGACGCGGGATTTGGCCGCTTAATTTGCGCAAGATTCGCCGATAGGCCGGGCGGTGGCGGTGGCGCAGATGCATGGCGGCATAAACGGGCTGTGCAATGCGCGGCGCACCGAGAACCTCGACGGCGGTGCCAGCGGCCACCATTTCCGCCACGGTTTCCTTGAGCAGATAGGTCGATCCGCCATTGGCCAGCAGAATGCCCCGAATCACACCGGCTTGACCGCTGGAGACCGGCCCCCCCGACAAGACCGGCATCAGGGTTGCGTGGGTTCGCGCAAAGGCAGCGGCATAATTGGGCAGGATATAGCTGTCGGCCCGCACCTGCTCGAAACGGTCGGTGAGGGTCGAGATCATCCGATACTCCACCTCGCCCAGCGTTTCGAAATGCAGATCCGCCTGAACGCCCGGTGTGAACACGATGGCGATGTCGAGCGCGCCGCCGGTGACGTCGCGGCACATCTGGATGGAATAGTCAGCCTCGATGTAAAGCCCGCTTTCCGGGATCACGCCGCGCAGCGCGGTGATCCAGTCGGCAATGTGATTGTCCAAAAGATCATGTTGAATGCCGATCCGCAGGGTCATGGCCACCGGGCCGGTCTGGCCCACCGCCTGCTGGGCCTGGATCCAGGTCAGATGCAGGCTGCGCGCATGCGGCTCAAACCGCAGCCCAGCGGTGGTCAGCTCGGTGCCGGCCCGCCCGCGCACAAAGAGGTCGCTGCCCAACGCCTTTTCCAGCGACCGCACCCGGCCCGACACCGTTGACTGGGTGACCCCCAGCCTTTCCGCACTGCGGTTGAAACTCCGCGTCTCGCAAAGGTCAAGGAAGGTCTCGACAAGCTCAATTTGCATAGCCACTGCTACTCCTTGGCTCTTGGCTGGGTGTTCGGGCCGTCCTAATCGGAGTTTCCGATTAAAGACGATGTTTTCCACAGATTGAAGCGGCGGGAGCGACCCAGCATCCTGCCGCCCCAGACGAGAAGGGAGACCGGCCATGGCCGCATTTCCAACCACGGCCCGGGTGGTCATCATCGGCGGCGGCGTCGTTGGCGTATCGGCGCTTTATCACCTGGCCAAGGCCGGCTGGACCGACTGTGTGCTGTTGGAAAAGAACGAGCTGACCGCGGGCTCGACCTGGCATGCGGCGGGCAATGTGCCGACCTTCTCAACCTCCTGGTCGATCATGAACATGCAGCGCTACTCGACCGAGCTTTATGCCGGGCTGGCCGAGGCGGTTGACTATCCGATGAATTACCATCAGACCGGGTCGCTGCGCCTGGCGCATTCGCGTGAGCGGATGCAGGAGTTTGAGCGTGCCAAGGGGATGGGCCGCTATCAGGGGCTCGACATCGAGATCCTGAGCCCGTCGGAGCTGCCCGACCGCTATCCCTTCATCGAGACCCATGATCTGGCCGGCGTGCTTTACGATCCCAATGACGGCGATATCGACCCCGCCCAGGTCACCCAGGCGCTGGCCAAGGGCGCGCGGATGGCGGGCGCGCAGATCCTGCGCTTTACGCCCGCAACCGGCGTGCGGCGCGAGAATGGCGAGTGGATCGTTGAGACCGAAAAGGGCGAGATCCGCTGCGAATATGTGGTGAACGCGGCCGGGTACTATGCCCAGCGGGTGGGCGAGTGGTTCCGCCCCTATGGCGGCCGGCGCGTGCCGATGATGGTGATGAGCCACCAGTATCTCTTGTTTGAAGAGGTCGAGTCGGTCCGCGCCTGGACCGAGACGCATGGCTGCAAGCTGCCGCTGCTGCGCGACGTCGACATCTCCTATTACCTGCGCCAGGAGAAGACCGGCTTCAATCTCGGCCCCTATGAGCGCAACTGCAAGGCGCATTGGGCCGATCCCTCCGACCCGATGCCCGAGGATTTCAGCTTTCAGCTCTATCCCGACGCGCTCGACCGGCTGGAGTTTTACATCGAGGATGCGATGGCCCGGGTGCCGCTTCTGGCCGAGGCGGGGCTTTCCAAGGTCATCAACGGCCCCATTCCTTACGCGCCCGATGGCAACCCGCTGGTCGGGCCGATGCCCGGCGTGCCGAACGCGTTCGAGGCCTGCGTCTTTACCTTCGGCATCGCCCAGGGCGGCGGGGCCGGCAAGGTGCTGGCCGAATGGATCACCGAGGGCGCGACCGAGTGGGATATGTGGTCTTGCGATCCGCGCCGCTTCACCGACTATACCGATGACGCCTATTGCGTGGCAAAGGGCATGGAAGTCTATGGCCATGAATATGGCATGCATTTCCCCTGGCATCGCTGGCCGGCCGCGCCGGACCGCAAGCTTTCGCCGGTGCATGAGCGGGTGAAGGGCCTTGGCGCGCAATTTGGCGTCTATAATGGCTGGGAGCGGGCGAACTGGTTCGCCCAGCCCGGCGACGACACCGCCGAGGCCACCACCCAGACCTGGGACCGCGCCGGCCCCTGGGAGCCGCGCATCCGCGAAGAGGCGCTGGCGGTGCGCGACCATGTCGGCGTGCTCGACCTGCCGGGCTTTGCGCGCTTCCATCTGAGCGGTGAGGGCGCGGCGGAGTGGCTCTCGGGCATGATCGCGGGCGCCCTGCCCCGCACCGGGCGCATCTCGCTCTCCTATTTCCCCGATGCGCGCGGGCGGATCGTCACCGAGATGTCGGTGGCGCGCAATGGCGAGGAGGATTTCACCCTCATCACCGCGGCCTCCGGCCAATGGCATGACTTTGAATGGCTCGCCAAGCGCCTGCCCGCCGGGCTGAGCCTGGTTGACCGCACGCGCGAGATCTCCACCCTCGTCGTCACCGGCCCGGCCGCGCGCGATCTCTTTGCGCAGATCGGGGCGGAGGCGGACCTGACCCTGCCCTGGCTGAGCCATCAGCGCGGCCGCGTCGCCGGGCAGGAGTGCACGCTGGCCCGGGTCTCCTTTGCCGGCGAGCTTGGCTGGGAGATCCATGCCGCGTTCGACGCGATCCCCGCGATCTATGAGGCGGTGCTGGGCGGCGGGGCCAAGCCCTTCGGGATGTTCGCGCTCAACTCGCTGCGCATCGAAAAGGGATACCGGGCCTGGAAGGGCGATCTTTCGACCGATTACACCCTGCTTGAGGCCGGGCTCGACCGGTTCATCCGCTTTGACAAGCCGCATATGTTCCCCGGCAAGGCCGCGCTCCTGTCGCAAAAACAGCAAGGGGTGGCCAAGCGCTTCGTGACGCTCAAGGTCGATGCGAATGGGGCCGATGCGCCCTATATGTCGACGCTTTGGCATGACGGGGACGTGGTGGGCGAGACCACCTCGGGCGCCTGGGGCTACCGCGTTGACGCCTCGCTGGCGCTGGGCATGCTGCGCGCCGATCTGGTCGAGGCCGGCCGCGAGATCGTGGTTGAGATCTCGGGCGAGCGCCGCGCGGCGATCGTCCAGCCCGACGGCCCGGCCTGGGATCCCAAAAACGAAAGGCTGCGGGCATGAGCTGGGATCTTTGGCTGCTTTTCGCCGGGGTCTGGTTTG
>JBCBKN010000051.1:0-15741 GCA_038521775.1 Pseudomonadota bacterium
ACGCCGCCCCAGGCGATCACGCTGCGGGTCCTGTCGGGGCCGAGCGCCGGCCGCACGCTGGCAGCGAACAAATCCATGCTGATCGATCCCGAAGACGGCAACCGGTCGATCCTGATCGTGGCGCATGGCGATGTCGCCGAAACCCTCGATGTCAGCATCCTGAACTGACCCGTCGCGCGCGGCACGGCCAATCTGCGGGGGCCGGGGCGCGGCTTGAAGGCACCGGGCCACGGGTCCGGTTGGTCTGAACCGCGACCGTTTGTGACGAGACACCCGTTCCGTTTCGCGACGCCCGTTCTGTGACGACACCCCGTTCGGTGTCGAGACTCCCGTTCGGTGTCGAGACCCTGTTCGGTGTCGAGACCGGCCCTCCCGGCACGCGCGCGGTCGCTGCCTGGGGTGATGCCTATGATGCGCCGAGCTGGCGCGAGATCTCCGCGGCGGCGCTGCGCACCGCCCGGCATTCCTCGGAGATATCGGTCACCCCATCCACGCTGCCCAAAGCCAATGACTGGGCAGATCCGGACGGTGCCGATCCAAAGGGTGCCGATCCAGAGGGTGCCGACCCAGGCAGCGCAGATCCTGTAGGCGCAGATCCCGGCGGCGCAGATCCCGGCACCGCGGACCCCGAGACCACGGACCCCGAGACCACGGGCCGATCTGCGCGATCCGCACCGATATCCGCGCCGCTCAGCCGTGCTGCGTTGATCGCGGCCACCATGCTGCCGCTCAGATCATGGATCGGGGCGGCAATGCTCAGCACCCCGCTCTCAAACCGGCCATGCTGCACCACATAGCCGCGCGCGCGATCTTCGGACCATTGCGCGATCAGCTCGGACAGGTTTCGCGGGCTGCGGCCGGCGCCCGCAAAGAACTGATCGTTGCGGTAAAGCGAGGTGAGCTCGGCCTCGCTCATCGCGCAAAGCAGCATCCGGCCCATCGCGGTGACGGCCGCCGGCAGCCGGCTGCCCACCTGGACGATGCCCGACAGCCCGGTCCGGCTGGGCGCGCGCAGCATGTAGATGACGTCGCTGCCGTCGCGCATGCCCAGATGGGTGGACCAGTCAATGGCATCGCGCAGCCGCTCAAGCTCGGGCAAGGCCGCCTCGACCAGCTCGCGCGTGGCAAGATATCCATAGCCCAGCCGCAGAACCGCGGGCCCAAGCGCATAGGTCTTTTTGCGCGCATCATGAAGCAGATAGCCAAGATGGGTCAGCGTGTAGACCGTGCGGAAGGCCGCCGACCTTGTCGTGCCCAGATGGCCGGCAATCTCGCTCAAGCTCATCTCGCGACGCTCGGGTGAGAAGGCCTGCAGGACCATCAGACCGCGCGCGAGCCCGGGCACCAGATAGCGGTCGACCTCGTCGCGCGGCGTCTGCGTTTTGTCCATGAAACACTGTCTCGCATGCAAAACATCCCCCGTCTAGGGTTCCCCACCGACGTCTCAAGGAGGTCCGCCGATGAATGTGCAGCGCCCTGCGACCCTGTCGCCGCTTGCCGCCGCGCTTGCCGCGCAGACCGGCCGGCATGTCGACAAGGATTTCGACTGGAACGCCTTTCCGTCCAATGCGGGGTTTCCCGATCTTGCCCGCGCGCAGATGCGCTATATCGGGGCGGGCGGGTCGCCCAAGGTCAACGATGCCGCCACGCTCAAGCCCGACCATTTCACCCTGTCGCTGATCTATAAGGAGCCGGGGCGCTATGCGGCCTGCCACAGCCATGAGATCGAGGAGAGCTTCCTGATCATCTCGGGCGTGCTCGTGGTGGGGTGGGAGCGCGACGGTGAGGTGGTTGAGGTCAAGCTTGGCCCCAAGGACATGATCCTCAACGCCCGCGATATCGGCCATGGCTTTCGCGTCGATGGGGTGGAGCCGGTGCTGATGTCGATCTCGGTCGATGTCGGCAAGCCGCTGCCGCCGCGCTATCACTATCACCCCAAGGAGCATGCGCCTGAACTCGCCCGCAGCTTTGGCGCCGAGCCCGGCAAGACCCTGCCCTTTGACCCCGCAGGCGCGCATCCGATCCAGGCGCTGATGGGCCAATATGTGATCCGCCATGCCGATCAGCCCACCCTGTGGGAGGAGGCCGGCTTTACCCGCAAGATCTATGTGGGCGAAGGCGGCATCGTCTCGGAGACCTGCCGCAAGGAGATGTGGGGCGTGCCCTCGCGCGCCGGCGTGGCCCCGTTCGCCCGCCCGGTCGAAGATGCGCTGATGGTGCTGGAGGGCAGCCTGATCGTGGGCTGGGAGCGCGACGGCGAGACGGTCGAGGTCGAGCTTGGCCCGCGCGATCTGGTCATGACGCCGGCCGGCCAACCGCATTGGTTCCGCAATCCCGGCGCCGGGGCGGCCACGGTCTGGTGCGTGATCGGCTGCGACGGCGATGACGGCGTCGTCTATCGGCCCGGCTGAGGACCCGCGGCGTGGACGCGTTCAAAGACCGGCTTTCGGCCCGCGCGCGCGACACCGGGCGCGCCGATCTTGCGCATCAATCCCGGGGGCGGGCGCTGAGCGCGGCCGAGCAGGCCTTTGCCGCGGCGCTGATGGAGGTGTTTGCCAGCGGCCAGCATGATTTTGCTGCCGTTGCCGCGGCCCTGGCCGAGGCGGGCGTACCCGCCCCGCTGTCCGGCCGCACCGACTGGACCGAGGCGCTGCTGGCCGAGGAGCTGGCCGCGATCAATGCCGATCTCGACGCGGCCTATCAGGCGGATGGCTATGGCGCTTGAGTTTCGCAGCATCTCCAAGAGCTTTGCCACCAAGACCGGCATGCTGACGGCGGTGCGGGACGTCTCCTTCAGCGTTGGCGAAGGCGAATTCGTGGCAATCGTCGGCCCGTCGGGGTGCGGAAAATCCACGATCCTGAGCATGACGGCGGGGCTTTATGCGCCCAGCGCGGGTGAGGTTCTGGTCAGCGGCCGGCCGGTGACCGGCCCCTCGGCGCATGTCGGCTTCATGCTGCAAAAGGATCTGCTGCTGCCCTGGCGCTCGATCCAGGCCAATGTCGAGTTCGGGCTGGAGGCGCGCAAGGTCGCCCCGGCCGAGCGGCGGCGGCGGGCGACGGAAGAGCTGGCGAAATGCCAGCTTGAGGGGTTTGGCGAGCATTACCCCTATCAGCTTTCCGGCGGCATGCGGCAGCGCGCGGCTTTGGCCCGGACCCTGGCCATCGACCCCGAGATCATCCTGCTCGACGAGCCCTTCTCGGCGCTCGATGCCCAGACCAAGCTTTTGTTGCAAAACAGCTTTGCCCGCACCATCGCGCAGACCGGCAAGACCACGCTCCTCATCACCCATGATCTGTCGGAGGCGGTGCTGATGGCCGACCGCATCCTGGTCCTGTCGGAACGGCCGGGCATGGTGATCGCCGAGATCAGGGTCGACCTGCCCGATCGCGACCAGCCCATCAAGCGGCGGGTGATGCCGGAGGTGGGGGGCTATGCCGCCGAGCTTTTCCGGCATTTGCGGCTGGAAGAGCGCGTCATCTGACACCCACAAGAACCAAACAGCCAACAGGGAACCTCCACATGAAACAGCTTCTCAAAACCACCCTGGCCGCGGCACTTGTCGCGCTGGCCGGTGCGGCGGCCGGCACGGCGGCAGCGGCCGAAAAGGTCACCTATCTTTTTCCCGCGCCCGATTTCCTGCCCGCCTTTGCGCCCTTCCAGCTGGCGCTGGGCAAGGGGTACTTCGAAGAGGCGGGGCTCGACGTGACCTTCCAGGTCGGCAAAGGCGGCGCGGATGTCGCCACCCAGGTCGCGTTGGGCAATGCCGATCTGGGCGGCGGGATCGGCGACACCCCGATCATCGTGCGCGCCAACGGGCTCGACATTCGCGGCGTCGCACTTTTGGGCGGGCGCGGCCTGACCCAGATCGCCTGGCGCGCCGATGCGGGGATCGAGAGCATGGCCGACCTGAAAGGCAAGTCGATCGGCGTGCTGTCGTTTCAGGACACCACCTATTACAACCTGCTGGGCGTGCTGGCCTCGGCAGGGCTGAGCAAGAGCGATGTCGACATTCAGGCGGTGGGCCCGGGCGGGATCATCCAGCTTTCCATCTCGGGCGACATCCAGGCCTTTTCGGGCGTGCCGGAATGGATCGCGGCGGTGCAGAGCGCGGGCGTGGAGATGAACCAGATGCCGGTGGACAGCGTCTTTCCCGCCATGGCCCAGGCGATCATTGCCTCGGATGAGACCATCGCCGAACGGCCCGAGGTTGTGCAGGGCTTTGTGAGCGCCGTGCTGCGCGCCATCGGCGACATCACGGCCGACCCCGAGCAGGCGGCCAAGGATTACACCGCCATCGTCACCCAGCATCAGGGCAAGGAAAAGGGGATCGAGGCGATCATGCGGGCCTATTCCTCGCTGATCTATCCCGAGGCCGAGAACCAGCCCCTGGGCAGCTTTGACGCCACGCGCATTGCCGAGGTTCAGGCCTTCTATCTCGATGCGGGGATCGTGCGCGACGCGGTGGCGGTCGAGGATCTTTACACCAACCAGTTCGTGCAGTGAGCAGCGGGCGGAAGAGCGACACGTGACCGACACGACCGAGCGCGCAGATCTCAAGCAGCCGGCACGGCTGGGGCGGCTGCCCCGGCCGGGCGCGACCACGCTTGCCAGCCTGGGGCTTTTGGCCCTGGTGCTCTTGGCATGGGAGTTCCTGCCCCCCGCGCTCGACGTGCCGCGCTTCATCATCCCCACCTTCAGCCAGTGCCTCGATGAGCTTGCGCGGATGTGGGCGCAGGAGGATCTTCTGCGCCACACCGGCTCCACCGCGCTTTTCACGCTGCTGGGCTTTCTGATCGGCGCGGCGCTGGGCGCGGCCCTGGGCTATCTTCTGGGCATGTCGGCCTTTTGGGAAAAGGTGGCGAGCCCGTACATCCTGGCGCTGCAGATCGCGCCGAAGGTGGCCTTCGCGCCGCTGTTCATCATGTGGTTTGGCTATAATGCCATGCCCAAGCTTCTGGTCACGGTGCTGATCGTCTTCTTTCCGGTGCTCGTGAATGTGTTGCAGGCGATGCGCACGGTCGACCGCGATCTGGTGAACCTGGCCCGGGCCTATAACCTCTCGCGCTGGGGGATATTCCTTAAGATCGAGATGCCTTCGACCCTGCCCAACCTGATGGCGGGGCTGCGCATCGCGGCGACCCTCGCGGTGATCGGCGTGACGGTGGGCGAGCTTGTGGGCGGCAATACCGGGCTCGGCTATCTGATCTCATTTGGCGGCGGGCAGGCCAATGCGGCGATGGTCTTCAATGCCATCATCCTGCTCACGCTGACCGGAATCGCGCTTTATGCGGTGATCGTGCGGATCGAAACGCGCGTTCTGCATTACATTCCCAAGGCCGACCACTGACGTCTCCAGGAGGGTTCGAGATGACCGACCTAAAGACAGAGATCGAGGCGCGGGTGAACCGCGGCCTGCCGGGGCAATGGTATCCGGTGGCCAAATCCGTCGAGATCCGCACCGACCGGCCCTATGGCACCCGGCTTTTGGGCGAGAAGATCGTGCTTTGGCGCGGCCGCGACGGTCAGCTGAGCTGTCTGGAGGATTTCTGCCCGCATCGCGGCGCGCCGCTTTCCTATGGCGAGGTGCATGAGGGCAATCTGGGCTGCCGCTATCACGGGGTGGTGGTGGACCGCGAGGGCGTGGTGGTGCGCGTTCCGGCCATGCCCGAATGCGCCTTGGAGGGGCGAAAGGCCCTGCGCGCCTTTCAGGTGACCGAGGCCAATGACGCGGTCTTTGTCTATATCCCCTCGGCCGACCGGCCCGAGCCGCCGGCGCTGACCCTGCCCGATTGCATGTCCGACCCCGATTGGGAGGGGTTTCTCTGCACCGCGGTCTGGGAGGCGAATTACCGCTACGCGCTCGACAATCTCGCCGACCCGATGCATGGCTGCTATCTGCATGCCGAGAGCTTCACCCTGGCCTTCGGCTCCAAGCAGGATCTTTTGAAGCTCGACAAGACCCAGGCCGGGTTCCGGGTCAGCCGGGTGGCGCAGGCAGGCGAGAATTTCGACTGGACGGAGTTCGAGATCCATGAGAGCGGCATGTTCTGCTTTCTGGAGATCCCCTATCCCCAGGCGGCCGGTCCCGGCGGGGTGTTCCGGATCGTGGGGTTCGTGACACCGATGGATGCGCGAACCTGCAAGGTCTTTTTCTGGCGCATGCGCCAGGTCACCGGGCTTGCCCGCGACGCCTGGCGGTTTCTCTATCGCGCAGCGCTGGAGGAGCGGCATTGGAATGTGCTGGAGCAGGATCGGGTGATGCTGGAGGGCATGCCCGACGATGCCCGCCGGCGCGAGATGCTCTATCAGCATGATCTGGGCGTCAGCCGCATCCGCCGGGTCCTGATGAATGAGGCGCGCCGCCAGATCGAGTTCGAACAGGCCCAGATGGCGGCCGAGTGAGCCTGGCCGGTCGGCATATCCTGCTCACCGGCGCGGCGGGCGGGCTGGGCGCGTGCCTGGCGCAAAGCCTGGCCGATGCCGGCGCGCGGCTGCTCCTGTCCGACCTTGCGGGCAGCGATGGGCCGGCCCTGGCCGCGCGGCTGGGCGCGACCTTCCTTCCGGCAGATCTGGGCGAGCCGGAGAGCATCGCTGCATTGGGCGCGGCGGTGGGCGAGATCACCGGCGGCCGCCTGCACGGTCTGGTCAATAATGGCGCGATTGCCACGGGGATCGGTGGCATCGGTTTTGAGGAGGTCGCGATCGAGACCTTCGATGCGGTGATGCAGGTGAACATCCGCGGCACCTGGCTGATGACCCGGGCCGTGGCGCCTGCCTTGCGCGCCTCAGGCTCGGGGCGGGTTGTGAACATCGCCTCGGACACCGCGCTTTGGGGCGCGCCGAACCTCATCGCCTATACCGCCTCGAAAGGCGCGGTGATGGCCATGACCCGCTCGCTGGCGCGCGAGCTTGGGCCCGATGGGGTTGGCGTGACGGCGGTCGCGCCGGGCATCCTCACCACCGCCTCGACCGAATATGTGCCCCAAGCCCGTCACCGGCTTTATGCCGATGGCCGTGCGGTGCCCGGGCCCCAGGCGCCCGAGGAGATCGCTGGCGCCATTGCCTTCCTGCTTTCCGAGGCCGCGCTGCCCCTCACCGGCCAGACCCTGCCGGTCAATAACGGGTTCACTTTCGCATGACTGGGGGCATGACGGGGCGCATGACGGGGCGGGGCCCATGACGGGGCAGACGACGGGGCACATAAAGGGGCACATAAAGGGGCGCATGAACCGGCTCACACCTCTCGGCGCCCCGGGCATGTGCTGGGCCGAGCGGCCGGGCGACGGGCCGACCCTGGTGCTGTTGCACGGCATCGGCTCCTGGTCCGGTGGGTTCGCCCCGCTTCTGGCGCATCTGCCGCCCGATCTGCGGGTGATTGCCTGGGACACACCGGGCTATGGCGGATCAGACCCGTTGGACGGGGATTGGCCAATGCCCGGCGAGTATGCCGTGGCGCTGGAGCGTTGGCTGGCGCATCTGGGCGTCGAGGCCGCGGTGCTGGCCGGGCATTCCCTCGGCGCGCTAATCGCCGGCGCCTATGCCGCGCGCTTCGAGGGACGGATTGCGCGGCTCGTTCTGGCCGCGCCCGCCCTCGGCCATGGCATGCCGCAAGGCGGGCCGCTCAGCGATGCCGCAAGGGCCCGGATCGAGGATCTCGAGCGGCTCGGCCCGGCCCGGTTTGCCGCCGCGCGGGCATCGCGGCTGATCCATGCGCCGCAGGCACATCCCGATCTGGTTGCGTCGGTGGAAGCGGGCATGGCGCGGGTGCGTCTGCCGGGCTATGCGCACGCCGCGCGGATGCTGGCCTCGGGGCGGCTGCTTGAGGATCTGGCGCGGGTCACCATTCCTATCGACATTCTGTTCGGCGCCGAAGATCAGATCACCCCGCCCGACACGGCGCGCGCGGCGCATGCAGCGCTGGCCCTGCCCCAGCGCGGCCGGTTGACCGGCATCCCCGCGGCTGGACATGCGCTGGCCACCCAGGCCCCGGAGGCGTTTGCCGCATCCCTTTTGGCCGCGCATGCCGATACCGCCCAGCCGGGCGCAGCGGTCGGGGACCGGGCCGACACTACGGCCGTCGGGGACCAGGCCGCCAAGCCGGCTGTTGGGGATCGGGCCGCCAAGACCGCCAATCCGGCCGACCCCGCCAACTCTGCCGATTCTGTCGCAAGAGAGTGAAGGAGCGCCCATGTCCCTCATCCGCGTGGAAAGCCTTCGTGGCATCATGATGCGGGGTCCCGGCATCCCGGCCACCCTGCCCTTTTACGAGGAGATGTGGGGCCTGACCCTCGCCCATCGCGAGAACGACACGATCTATCTGCGCGGCACCGGGGCCGAGCCCTTTCTCTATGCGCTGACCGAGGGGCCGGTTTTCGGCATCGAATACATCCATTTCGCCATGCCCGACCGGGCCGCGACCCAGGCGCTTTTCGATCAGGTCTCGGCACGCGGCGCCACCATCACCCGAGCGCTGGGGGCGTTTGAGGATTTCCCCGCCGGCTGGGGGTTTGAGATGCTCGACCCCGATCAGCGCCGGCTGCGGGTGCGCACCGAGGCGCGGACCCTCGACCCCGCGCCGGACTGGGCCAAGCCGCGCAAAGTCAGCCATGTCGTGCTCAACACCCCCGAGATGGAGGCGGTGCGCGACTGGTATTGCGACGTGCTGGGCTTTCGGGTCTCCGATTACTCGGCCGACCAGATGGTCTTCTTGCGCTGCAACAGCGAGCATCACGCCATCGCGCTGGTGCGCGGGCAATATGCCTCGGTCAATCATGTCGCCTTTGAGCTGCCCTCGATCGACGAGTTCATGCGCTCGATCGGCCGCATGAAGCAAAAGGGCCATGTGCCCACCTGGGGACCGGGGCGGCATGGGCCGGGCAACAACCCCTTTGCCTATTTCTGCTCGCCCTCGGGCTTTGTCATCGAGTTCACCGCCGATGTGCAGCAGATCGACGAGGCCACCCATGCGGTGAAGGTCTGGTCGCGCGACATCCCCGAGGAGATGGACCGCTGGATGACCGCAGGCCCCCCCACCCCGGCGCAACGCGCGGTGATGGCCGGACGGCCGGATCCGGGCTGGCCCGAGCTTGGCGCGGGCTGATGGATCTGGGGCTGGCCGGCCGGGTGGCGGTGGTCACGGGCGCAAGCTCGGGCATTGGCCTGGCCACGGCGCGGCTGTTGCTGGAGAGCGGCGCACAGGTGGCGATTTGCGGGCGCGACGCCGCGCGCCTGGCGACGGCCGAGGCGGCGCTGACCGCCGATTTCGGGGCCGCGCGGGTGCTGGCGCGGCAGGCCGATGTGCGCGATGCGGCGGCCATGCAGGGCCTGGCCGAGGCGGTCAAGCACCGCTTCGGCAGCTGCGATCTGCTCGTGAACAATGCCGGGCAAGGCCGCGTGTCAACCTTTGCCGAGACCGGCGACGATGCGTGGCGCGCCGAGCTTGAGCTCAAGTTCTTTTCGCAGATCCATCCCTTGCGGGCCTGTTTGGCAATGCTGCGTGCCGCGCGCGGTGCTGTGGTGGTGGTCAACTCGCTGCTGGCGCTGCAGCCCGAGCCGCATATGGTCTGCACCTCCGCCGCGCGGGCAGGCGTGCAAAGCCTGGTGAAATCGCTTTCGGTGGAGCTGGCGCCCGATGTGCGGGTCAATGCGATCTTGCTTGGGCTGGTCGACAGCGCTCAGTGGCAGCGGCGGTTTGCGGCCCGCGAGGATGCTGGCCAAAGCGCCGAGGCCTGGTATGGCGCCCTGGCCACGCGCAAGGGCATCCCGCTGGGCCGGCTCGGCCAGCCGGAGGAGGCCGCGCGGGCCATTGCCTTTCTGGGCGCGCCTGCGGCCAGCTACATCACCGGCGCGTCGCTGGAGGTGTCGGGCGGCCTGTCGCGGCACATCTGAAGGGAGTGTCATTAAGATGGACAGCGCAGAAACGGCAGACCCCGAAACCGTCGGCGCCTTCATTGCCCGATGGCTGGCCGAGATCGGCGTGCGCACCGCCTTCGGGGTGATCTCCATCCACAACATGCCGATCCTCGATGCCATCGCCCAGGCCGGGGTGATCCGCTTTGTCCCGGCGCGCGGCGAGGCCGGCGCAATGAACATGGCCGACGCCTATGCCCGGGTTTCGGGCGGGCTGGGCGTCTGCATCACCTCAACCGGCACCGCGGCCGGCAATGCCGCCGGCGCCCAGGCCGAGGCGCTGAGCGCGGGCAGCCGGGTCCTTCACATCACCGCACAGGTCGATCTTGCCTTTGCCGATCGCGACCGGGCGGCCATTCACGATGTGCCGCGCCAGCCAAGGATGCTGGAGGGGATCTCCAAGGCGGTCTACCGCATCTGGGACAGCGGCGGTGCGCTGGGGGTGCTGAGTGCGGCGGCCAGCGCCGCGCTCTCGCCGCCCTCCGGTCCGGTGAGCCTGGAGGTCCCCATCGATGTTCAGCGCCAGGCATTGCCGACCGGCGCCTTCGGCCCCGGGCAGGCGGCGCGGCCCTTGCCCGCCCCCGCGATCGCCGCGCCCATTGCCGCCGATGCGGCCATCGACGCGGCGGCCGAAATGGTGCGCAACGCCCGCAGGCCGCTCCTCTGGCTGGGCGGCGGGGCGCGGGGCGCGACGGCCCCTGCCCGGGCGCTGGTTGCCAAAGGGTTCGGCGCGGTGAGCTCGACCCATGGCCGCGCGGTGGTGCCCGAGGACAGCCCCGCCACGCTGGGTGCGTTCAACATGACGCCCGAGGCCGCCACGCTCTATCAAAGCTGCGATCTGATGATCGTGGTGGGCTCGCGCCTGCGCGGCAACGAGACGCGCAACAACCGCCTCGCGCTGCCGCGGCCGCTGGTCCAGATCGATGCCGATGCGAGCCAGGGCGGGCGCAACTACCCGCTCGATCTCTTCGTGCATGGCGAGGCGGCCGATGCGCTCGCCCGGCTCAACGACGCGCTGCCCGCGCTGCAGACCGACCCGGCGCTGCCCTTTGACATTGCGCGCGCCCGGGCCGAAGGGGAGGGCCGCCTGCGCGCCCAGCTTGGGCCCTATGCCGAGATCGCCGACCGGCTGTCGGAGCGGGTTTCGGCCGGCGCGCATCCCTGGGTGCGCGATGTCACCATTGCCAATTCGACCTTCGGCAACCGTTTCGTGCGCATTGCCGCACCGCATCTGGGGGTGCACGCACTGGGCGGCGGCATCGGCCAGGGGCTGGCAATGGCCATCGGTGCGGCGCTCGCCCAGCCCGGCCCAAAAACCGTGGCGCTGGTCGGGGATGGCGGGCTTATGCTGGGCCTGGCCGAGCTGATGACGGCGGTTGAGGAACAGGCGCCGCTGGTCGTGGTTCTGATGAACGACAAGGGGTATGGCGTGATCCGCAACATCCAGGATGCGCAATATGGCGGACGGCAGGTCTATGCCGCGCCGGCCACACCCGATTTTGCCGGGCTTTGCGCGGCAATGGGGCTGGCCCATCGCACGGTACGCGATGTCGGCGCCTTTGCCCCGGTCTTTGACGCGGCACTTGCCATGGCCGAGCCGGTCTTGATCGAGATCGACATGACCGCCATCGGCCCCTTTGCCGAGCCCTTTGCCGGCCCGCCGGCCGGCGCGGCCCAGCGGAGCTGATCCGATGCGGCTGGGCATGATCGGCTTTGGCAGCATTGGCAAAAGCCTTGCGGAGATGCTGGGTGAGGAGCCGGTCGCCCAATTCACGCTTCTGGTCCGCCCCGGGCGCGCGGCAGAGGCCAAGGACGAGCTTGCCGACCTGGCCCCCGGGCTTGCCTGCCGCGTGGTCACCGATCTGCCCGGGCTGATCGCGGCGCGTCCCGAACTCGTGGTCGAATGCGCCGGCCAGCCGGCGCTCGACGCGATGGGCGCGACCCTGTTGCAATCGGGCATCGACCTTGTGCCCGCCTCGGTCGGTGCCCTGGCAAGCCCCGATCTTGCCGAACGGCTGGAGGCGGCAGCCGAGCTCGGCGGTGCCCAGATCACCCTGCCTGCCGGTGCGGTCGGCGGCATCGACCTGCTGGCCGCTCTTGCCCCGGCCGGCGGATTGACGGTCACCTATCGGGGCACCAAACCCCCGGCCGCCTGGGCAGGCAGCCCCGCCACCGAGGGGTGCAACCTGAACGCGCTCGTGTCGCCCAAGATCATCTTTGCGGGCAGCGCGCGCGAGGCGGCGCGCCGCTTTCCCAAAAACGCCAATGTCGCGGCAATCATTGCGCTGGCAGGGGCCGGGCTCGACGACACCAAGGTCGAGCTGGTCGCCGACCCAAACGCCATTGCCAACCGACACAGCTTTCGCGCCGACAGCCCGCTGGGCCGCTTTGAGGTCAGCATCGAAAACCGGCCCAGCGCTGCCAACCCGCGCACCTCACAGGCCACCGCGATGAGCCTGATGCGGGCGATTCACAACCGCCGCGCGCGGATTGCCATCTGATGGGGCGGGCCGCCGGCCTCGACCTGGGGTCAGAGCATGCGTGCTGAGGAGATCCGCGCCCGCCTCAGCCGGCCCTGGCGGCATGGCGAGTATGCGGATCTTCGCCGCATAACGGTCGCCGAGCCGCTTGATCTGTCGGGGCGCGACCTTAGCGGTGTCGATTTCTCCGGCGCGCGGTTTGACGCCCCCCTACGGGCCAAGGGCGCGCGATTTGCCGGCCTTTCCTGGTTCAGCGCGGCGCAGTTCCGCGGCGGCGTTGACTTTTCCGACGCCGTCTTTGCCTCCGACGCCCGGTTCGAGACCGCAGAATTTGCACAGACCGCCAGGTTTCACGGCACCGAGTTTCGTGGCATCGCGCGGTTCGACGGCGCCTCGTTCCTGGGTCCGGCCGTCTTTCGCGCGGCGCTCAGCTACGGCAACATGTCACTTCACGGCGCAGTTTTCGCAGGCCCGGCCGGGTTTGAGAACGCCCAGCTTATGGGCGGGCTCTGGTGCGAGGCCGCCCGGTTCGATGGCGGGGCCGAATTTGCCACCGCCGAGATCCATGGCCGGCTGATGGTCCGCGGCGCCAGATCGGCCGGCAGGCGGCTGGACCCGGCGAGCTTCGGCCTCAGCTTTGGACAGACCTTCGTGTGAGCCTATGGCTGCGCGGGCCGGCAGAGCGGCAGCGTGAAGCCGCGCGGCAATTGGGTCTCGGCATTGCCGCAAGCCAGATCGAGCTGACGCTGGGTGAGCCCGCGGGCGCCGCGCAGATCGGCAGATGAGAGATTGGTGCGCCGCAACCGCGTGCCGCTGAGATCCGCATCCGAGAGATCGGCGCCGGTCAGATCGGCACTTGTCAGCCGCGCGCCTTCCAGCGATGCGTCGACAAGATCCGCCCCGGTCAGGTCGGCGCGGTCGAGATCGGCCCGGTCGAGCCGCGCTGCGCGCAAATCGGCGCGGGAGAGATCGATGCGCTCCATATCGGCGCCGCGCAGATCGGCCTCGGCCAGGCGGGCATCCGCCAAAAGCGCGCGCCGCAGCTTTGCCTCGCGCAGATCCGCGCCGGTGAAATCGGCCTGGTTTGCCACGAGGTTTTCCAGATCGACACCGCGCATCCGGGCCTTGGCAAAGACCGCCCGCGCGGCTTGCGCCTTTTCAAGATCCGCCCCGTCCATCCGGGCTTCGGTGAAATCCGCCGCCGTGACGTCCGAGCGCTCCATCTCCGCCCGGCGCAGATCGGCCGCAGCAAACCGTGCGCCCGGCAAAAGGCTGTTCTTCAGATCCACATCCGACAGATCGCTGCGCGTGAAATCGGCGGTCTCGACCGCCAGCCCGCGCAGATCGGCATATTCCAGATCGCAGCCCGGGCAGCCGCCGGCCCGTGCAATTTCGGCAGCACTCTCGGCCGCGCTCTGCGCAAAGCCGGCCGATGCGCTGAGAGCAAGGATCCC
The DNA here is from genome assembly GCA_038521775.1 of Pseudomonadota bacterium. Taxonomy (GTDB): domain Bacteria; phylum Pseudomonadota; class Alphaproteobacteria; order Rhodobacterales; family Rhodobacteraceae; genus J013. The sequence goes on from JBCBKN010000051.1 coordinate 13,845, forward strand.
TGCAACGATCACCGCGGCATGACATGCGGGTCGGATCCGCATTGGCTCCCTCCATGGACCCCGTGGATTGCTTGGTGACGGGCCAGCCCAGCCTAGGCGCAATTGCCCCGGCGCGCCAAGATCTCAGATCACACCGGCTCGCCCCGATCGAGCTGCGCGAGGATCGCCGTCGCGCTCGCGCGGCTGGCCAGCTGACGCTCCGGCGCCATGCGGTCCCAGCTGCGATACATCTGCGCCATGCGCGGGTTGCCGGCAAACCGGTCGCGGTGGCGCATCAGGAAATCCCAGTAAAGCGGGTTGAGCGGGCAGGCCCCGTCGCCCGATTTCCGTTTCACATCGTAGGCGCAGTGCCGGCAGTAATCGGACATCCGGTCGATATAGGCGCCCGAGGCCGCATAGGGTTTGGAGGCGACCATGCCGCCATCGGCAAACTGGCTCATCCCGATCGTGTTGGGCGCTTCGACCCATTCATAGGCATCGGCATAGACGGCCAGATACCATTCATGCAGCGCCTGCGGCGAGATGCCGGCCAGCAGCGCGAAATTGCCCGTGACCATCAGCCGCTGGATGTGATGGGCATAGGCCTCGTCCATGGTCTGGCCGATGGCCTGGGCCATGCAGTGCATCTTGGTCTCGCCAGTCCAATAAAAGGCCGGCAGCGGGCGCTCGGCCGCCAGCGCATTGCGCGCGGTATAGCCCGGGCCGGCGAGGAAATAGATCCCGCGGATGAACTCGCGCCAGCCGATGATCTGGCGAACAAAGCCTTCGACCGCGTTCAGGGGCGCGCGCCCGGCGCGCCATTCCGCCTCGGCCCGGCGGCACAATGCGATGGGGTCGAGCAGGCCCAGATTGATGTAGGGCGACAGAACCGCGTGGTAGAGAAAGCGCTGGCCGGTGAGCATGGCGTCCTGAAAATCGCCATAGCGGGGCAGGGCCTGCGCAAAGAACCGGTCCGCGGCGGCCTGCGCGCCGGCCTCATCGGTTGCAAAGCGAAACGGCCGCAGGCGCCCGACGCCATCGGGAAAGCGCGCCTCGACAAGCGCGAGCACGGCCTCGGTGATCGGATCCTCCGGCGCCGTATAGGGGTCGGGCAGAAACAGATCGGCCGTGGCGGGCTTGCGGTTTTCGGCATCATAGTTCCACTTGCCGCCGGCAGGCTCCGCACCCTCCATCAGCAGACCGGTCTTGCGCCGCATCTCGCGATAGAAATACTCCATCCGAAGCGCTTTGCGCCCCTCGGCCCAGGCGGCAAACGCGTCTTCGCCGCACAGGAACCGGTCGTCAGGCAGTTGCGTGACCGGCAAGGGCAGATCGTTGAGCAGCGCGCGCAGCCGCCACTCCCCGGGCGCGGTCGCAAGCACCGCTGTAGCGCCCCGTTCGGCCGCGCCCCGTTCGGCGGCGCCCCGTTCGGCTGCGCGGCGGAGAAGCTCGCCGCCGATGCTGCCGGTGTTTCGGGCATCGTCAAGCGTGGTGTAGGCGACCGTCCACCCCTCGGCCCGCAACCGTTTGGCGAATTTGCGCATCGCGGCAAGAACCAGAACGATCTTCTGGCGGTGATGCGACACATAGGTCGCCTCCTCCATCACCTCGGCCATCACGACGATGTCGCGCGCCTTGTCGGCCGCGCGCAGGGCCGACAGGCCCGGGCTGAGCTGGTCTCCCAGAACGAGCACCAAACGGCTCACCACGGGATCTCCTGCCCGTCCCAGGCGAAGAACCGGCCGGTCTCGGCCGCGGTCAACGCGCTCAGAACCGTCAGGATGTTCTGCGCGGCCTCGGCGGGCGCGACGGTGGCATGGCCTCTGGCATAGCGCTCGGTCAGGCTGGTGCGCACCGTGCCCGGGTGAATGGCCACAATCGCGGCATCGGGCCGTGTGCGGGCAATCTCGATTGCCGC
>JBCBKN010000052.1:0-15700 GCA_038521775.1 Pseudomonadota bacterium
CGCCGCGGCGAAATCGACATCGCCAACGAGGCGGGTTTTCCCCTCGGTTTGCGCCGGCACGCGGTTGATGCCGACATCGATGACGGTCGCACCTGGGCGGATATGCGCGCCGCCGATCATCTCGGGCCGGCCCACGGCGGCCACCAGAATATCGGCCGTGCGGCACAGGGCCGGCAGATCGCGGCTGCGGCTGTGCGCCACCGTCACGGTCGTGGAGGCCTGCAGGAGGAGGGCCGCCATCGGCTTGCCGACAATGTTCGAACGCCCCACCACCACGGCATTGGCGCCGGAGAGATCCCCCAGCCGGTCGCGCAGCAGCAACAGACAGCCCAGCGGCGTGCAGGGCACCATGCTGCGCTGGCCGGTGTTCAACAGCCCGACATTGGAGATGTGAAACCCGTCGACATCCTTGGCCGGGTCGATGGCGTTGATCACCAGGGCCGCGTCCAGATGCGCGGGCAGGGGAAGCTGCACCAGGATGCCATGCACCGCCGGGTCGGCATTCAACTGCGCAATCAGCGCAAGCAGCTCGGCCTCTTGCGTCTCGGCGGGCAAGCGATGCTCAAACGAGGCCATGCCGGCCTCGACCGTCTGCTTGCCCTTGTTGCGCACATAAACCTGGCTGGCCGGATCCTCGCCCAGCAGCACGACGGCAAGGCCGGGGGTCACACCGCGCGTTGCAGTCAGCCGCGCGACATGTTCGGCCACCTTGGCGCGCAGACCGGCCGCAAAGGCCTTGCCATCGATGATCTCGGCGCTCATGGGTTACTCAGCCACCTTGAACTGCACCCGATGGGTCCAGGTCGCGCCATCGCTGAGCGTCAGCGTGTCGAAATTCATCATGTAAAGCAGATCATAGAAGGTGATGTCGGCGGCCAGCCCGGCATTGCGGAAGAACTCGGTGTCGCGGATATTGGCGGTCAGCTGGGCCATCTGCGCCCGGGCGCGGAAGAGCGTCGCAAAGATCTCATCGTCTAGCGCGACAATGATCAGCTTTTCTGCCGCGGCCCCCTTGGTGAACATCGAAAAGCGCGGGTTGTCGGGCGCCTCCAACTGCGCGCGCGTGATGTTCAGCGCAAGCTCGATCCGGGCCTCGCGGGTCGCCTGGCGCGGGCCGAGCGCGCGGTCGAACACCTCGGTCGAGGTGATTTCGGGAAAATAATAGCCCACATGCCGGTCATCGGCCGCGGCGGAAAAGGCAAGCCCCGCGACAAGGGCTGCAAAAAGGGCCGATCTGATCATGGCAGGCTCCTGTTTTTGGTCAGGACCGAGCTTTTCACCGCCAGGCGGACAAGGAAAGCCCCGCTGCGCGGATTGTGAACGGGTGGTGAGCGGGGTCAGAACAGGCCGTCGATCTGGCCATCCTCGTTCAGGCGGATGACCTCCGAGGCGGGCTGGCGCGGCAGGCCCGGCATGGTCATGATCTCCCCGCAGATGGCGACGATGAAGCCCGCCCCGGCCGAGAGCCGCACCTCACGGATCGGCAAGTCAAAGCCGGTGGGCGCGCCGCGCAGGGTCGGATCGGTCGAGAACGAGTACTGGGTCTTGGCCATGCAAACCGGCAGATCGCCATAGCCCGCCGCCTCCCAGGCGCTGAGCTGATCGCGGATCTTCTTGTCGGCCACCACCGTATCGGCCCGGTAGATCTCGCGCGCGATCGTCTCGATCTTGTCGATCAGCGACATCGCATCGGGGTAAAGCGGGGCGTACTCGGCCTCGCCGCCCTCGCAAAGCGCCACCACCTTGCGCGCGGTTTCTTCAATGCCGGCGCCGCCTTCGGCCCAGTGCCGGTTGACGATGGCCTCGACACCCAGCCCGGCGCAATAGGCCTGGATGGCGGCGAGCTCGGCCTCGGTGTCAGTGACAAAATGGTTGATGCCGACCACGGCCGGCACGCCATATTTGCGCATGTTCTCGACATGCCGGCCCAGATTGGCGCAGCCCGCCTCGACCGCCTCGACATTCTCGGTGCCCAGATCGGCCTTGGCCACGCCGCCATTCATCTTCATCGCCCGCACCGTGGCCACGATCACCACCGCATCGGGGCGTAGGCCCGCCTTGCGGCACTTGATGTTCATGAATTTCTCAGCGCCCAGATCGGCGCCGAAGCCCGCCTCGGTCACCACATAATCGGCGAGCTTCAGGGCGGTTTTCGTGGCCATGACCGAGTTGCAGCCATGGGCGATATTGGCAAAGGGCCCGCCATGCACAAAGGCCGGGGTGTGTTCGAGGGTCTGCACCAGATTGGGCTGCAGCGCGTCCTTCAAAAGCACTGCCATCGCGCCTTCGGCCTTGATATCGCGGCAATAAACCGGGCTGCGGTCGCGGCGATAGGCCACGATGATGTCGCCCAGCCGGCGCTCAAGGTCGGCCAGATCGGCGGCCAGGCAGAGGATCGCCATTACCTCGGAGGCCACCGTGATGTCAAACCCGCCCTCGGCCGGAAAGCCATTGGCCACCCCGCCCAGGCTGGTGACGATCTGGCGCAGGGCGCGGTCATTCATGTCCATCACCCGGCGCCAGACGATGCGGCGGGGGTCGATCTCCAGCCCGTTGCCCCAATAGATATGGTTGTCGATCATTGCGCTGAGCAGGTTGTGCGCGGTGGTGATGGCATGGAAATCGCCGGTGAAATGAAGGTTCATATCCTCCATCGGCACGATCTGGGCATAGCCGCCGCCGGCCGCCCCGCCCTTCATGCCGAAATTGGGGCCCAGCGAGGCCTCGCGGATACAGATCGCGGCGCGCTTGCCGATGCGGCTGAGCCCGTCGCCCAGCCCCACGGTGGTGGTGGTCTTGCCCTCGCCCGCCGGGGTCGGGTTGATCGCGGTGACCAGGATCAGCTTGCCGTTCGACCGGCCGGCCAGCCCGGCGATGAACCCGGCCGAGACCTTGGCCTTGTCATGGCCATAGGGCACCAGATCGGCCGCCGGGATGTCCAGCATCGCCCCGATCTCCTGGATCGGACGCTTTTTCGCCGCGCGGGCAATCTCGATGTCGCTCATGTCTCGTCCCTTCCGACCCTGCGCCGCCCTCAATGGCCGAAGGCGCCGGGCCGGTCGTGACCGTTTCCGACCCTTTGCAACGCGTTTTCGTCGAAGCGTCGATTGGACCGTTGGCTCTGTGCTAATCAGTCGCCGCGACGCAGAACGAAAAAGAGCCGGCGCACCGGGTACATCACCCGCCCGTCGGGCTCGGTCGGATAGGCCTCCTGCAGCGCGGCGTCATAGGCCTCCCACAGGGTGGCACGCTCGCGCTGACCCAGTCGCGACAGGATCGGGCGCGATGCGCTGGTGCTTGCGCTTGCGAGAAGTCGCACGGGATGGGCCGAGGGCGCCGGGTCGAGGGTTTTGTAATACTCGGTTTCCCACAGATCGAGGCGGCCCAGATTGCCCAGCAGCCCTGCATAAAAGCCCGGTGCGCCCACGGGCACCGGGTCGTCGGCAGCGGGAAACCGGTCCGGAAAGAGGGCGCGCGCGGTGTCGCGCAACAGCCGGTTTGACGGCGCGTCATGTTGGCGCGGCATCTGCACAGCCAAAACGCCGGTCGGGGCGAGCGCGGTCGCAAGCCGCGGCATCAGCACCCTGTGACCCTCCAGCAGATGCAGGGCGGCATTGGAGAAGATCAGCGCCGGCGGGGTGTCCGGGCTCCAATCGTCGAGCTCATTGAGCGCCAGCCGCGCGTAGAGGCCGCTTCCCTCGGCCTCCTCCAGCATCGCGGCCGAGCGGTCCACAGCTGTCAGGTCGCGATCCGGAAAGCGGGCCCGCAATGCCGCACCAATTTGGCCCGTGCCCGCACCAAGATCGACGATCGGCCCCTTGGGCAGCGCGTCGGGCACCCGGGCCAGCAGATCCTGGGCCGGTCTGAGGCCAAACCCCCGGAGCCCGTCCAGGGCCGCCGGGTTCCAGTTCATCGGTGGACCCGCCCGGTCCGACCCGCCCTTCGGCTCAATTCGGCTGCGGTTCCAGCCCGTCATCGGGGCGGTTGCGCGGCTTGCCGGCCTTGGGCAGCGAGATCACGCCCTTGTCGCCGCCCGAGACCGGCGGGGTGCCGCCATCCTCGTCACGGTTGAGCTTTTCGCCGTTGATGACCTTCTGGATCTCTTCGCCGGTCAACGTCTCATATTCCAGCAGCCCTTGGGCCAGACGCTCGAAATCATCCCATTTGTCGTCCAGCACGCGCTTGGCGGTCTCATACCCCTCATCGACCAGCCGCCGAACCTCGGCATCGATGATCTGCTGGGTTTCGGGCGAGGTCGAGGAGGGCGAGCCATAGACGCCCAGATAGCTCTCACGCTCATTGGCATAGTCGATATTGCCCAGCTTCTCGGACATGCCGAACTGGGTGACCATGGCCCGGGCAATGCGGGTGACCTGCTGGATGTCCGAGGCGGCACCATTGGTGACCTGCTCCTCGCCGAATTTCAGCTCTTCGGCCACGCGGCCGCCCATCGCCATGGCGATCTTTGAGGTGAGCTGTTCATAGGTCTGGCTGAGGTGATCGCGCTCCGGCAGGCTCAGCACCAGACCCAGCGCGCGGCCGCGCGGGATGATCGTGGCCTTGTGGATCGGATCATGGCTCGGCACGTTGAGCCCGACAATCGCATGGCCCGCCTCATGATAGGCGGTGAGGGTCTTTTCCTTCTCGGTCATGGCAAGGCTGCGCCGCTCGGCGCCCATCATCACCTTGTCCTTGGCATTCTCGAAATCCATCATGGTGACGAAACGCTTGCCGGTGCGCGCCGCCATCAATGCGGCCTCATTGACCAGATTGGCAAGATCCGCGCCCGAAAAGCCCGGCGTGCCGCGGGCGATCACCCGCAGATCGACATTCGGGGCGAGCGGGGTTTTGCGGGCATGCACCTCCAGGATCTTGGTGCGGCCGTTCACATCGGGATTGGGCACCTGCACCTGACGGTCGAACCGGCCGGGGCGCAAGAGCGCGGGGTCGAGCACATCGGGCCGGTTGGTGGCCGCGATCAGGATCACGCCCTCATTGGCCTCAAACCCGTCCATCTCGACCAGAAGCTGGTTGAGCGTCTGCTCACGCTCGTCATTGCCGCCGCCATAGCCGGCGCCGCGATGCCGGCCCACGGCGTCGATCTCATCGATGAAGACGATGCAGGGCGCGTTCTTCTTGGCCTGTTCGAACATGTCGCGCACGCGGCTGGCGCCGACGCCCACGAACATCTCGACGAAATCCGAGCCGGAAATGGTGAAGAAGGGCACCCCCGCCTCGCCGGCAATCGCGCGGGCCAAAAGCGTCTTACCGGTGCCCGGAGGGCCGACGAGCAGCGCGCCTTTGGGGATCTTGCCGCCCAGGCGCGAGAATTTCTGCGGATCGCGCAGGAACTCCACGATCTCCTCCAGCTCCTCCTTGGCCTCGTCAATGCCTGCGACATCGTCGAAGGTGACCCGGCCCGAGCGTTCGGTCAGCAGCTTGGCGCGCGACTTGCCAAAGCCCATCGCGCCGCGCCCGCCGCCCTGCATGCGGTTCATAAAGAAGATCCACACCCCGATCAGCAGCAGGAAGGGCAGCCAGAGCGAGAGCGTCGACATCAGGCCCGAGCGTTCCTGCGGGGCAACGTCGATGCGCACCTTGTTGTCGCGCAGCACCTGAATGACCTCGGCATCGCGGGGTTGGACGACCTCATAGCGCTGGCCGTCATCGTCGCGCACCTGGATCGTTTCGCCATCGATCTGCACGCTGGCCACCCGGCCGGTCTCAACCCGGTCCATAAACTCCGAGAAGCTGACCTCGGTGTTCCGGTTGCCCGGCCCGCCGGAGTTGAACACGCTGAAGAGTGCCACCAACAGCAGGATAACGATCGCCCAGAAGGCGAGACTTTTCGCGTTGCCCAAGAGATCCTCCCGTTGCAGGCGAAGTGCGACCGACGCCCCATGTGCCGCACTTGTGGCATATGAAATAGGCAGTGCGGGGGCGAATTCAAAGGCTGTCGAAGATTCTGCGGCGCCGTGTGTCGGGAATGATGCGTTCGGCCGACCATCCCTGGGGCCATCCGGCACAGGGCGCGGCCACAACCGTCCCAAAATGACGCAGCGCCGGGGTGCTTGCCAGCAGCTCGGCCGGGGCGTCGGGTCTGGCCGGCAAGCCGGCATAGCCGTCAAGCCCCAGCGCCCCGATCTCAAGCCCCTCGGCCTGCGGGCCGCGCAGGCGCCAGCGTCGGTCCCAGACCGCCTGGTGGGCCGGCACGGGTGCTGCACAGCGCGCGGGTTCGCGGCGCAGGATCACCAGATCGCCGCGCGGGCGGATCATACAGCCATGCAGCGACACCGCACTGCCGCCATCGGCCAGGCGCATCGCCAGCCGCTCCAGCGCCTCCAGCCGGGGCGGGTGAACCGCCCCGCCCACCACGCAAAGAAGATCGGCCAAAAGCTGCATCGCCGTGGCCCGGGGGGCGGCCAGGAACGCCGGGCGCGCCAGCCGCGCCTCGCCCAGGGCGCTCAACGTGACCGCGTCGCGGGCAAGGGCTGCCTCGGCCTGGTCGAGCACGTCACGCGCATCGGCCATATGCCGCGCGGTCTGGCAGAGCCGATCGACCGTCAGCCCCAGCGGCGCCAGCGTCTCAAGCATGCTGCGCGCCTTCACCCGGTCAAAGCTGGCATCGTCATTGGTCGGATCCTCGGCCCAACCCCATCCCCGATGGCGCAGCAGCACGCGAAGATCGGCCCGCCTTGCGCCCAGAAGCGGGCGCATCCAGACGATCTCATCGGCCGCGCTCACCGCCGTCATGGCCGACAGCCCGCCAATGCCCGAGCCACGGGCCAGCCGCAACAGCAGTGTTTCGGCCTGGTCATCGGCCGTATGGGCCAGCGCCACGGCAAGAATGCCCCGGGCCCGGGCCCAGTCGGCAATCAGCCGCCGCCGTGCCTCGCGGGCGGCCTCGGGCAGATTGCCGCGCCCGTCCCAGCCCTCCCAAGCAAGCGTGTCATGGGGCAGCCCGAGCTGGGCACAGCGGGTTGCCACCAGCTCGGCCTCGGCCGCACTTTCCGGGCGCAGCCCGTGATCGACCGTGACGACGGCCAGCGCGCGGCCGGCGATATCGGCCCATTCCTCGGCCAGCGACAGCAGCGCCATCGAATCGCCGCCGCCCGAGACCGCCAGCCCCACCGCGCCGGGGGGCGCCAGCGCCATCTCGCGCGCCAGCATATCTGCAAGGGTCGCGGTCGCCGCCGATCCGCTGGACCCGCCCGCGCTCATCGATGCGCTACCGGCACCCTGCCTCGGCACGCTCGGCCTCAAGCTCGGCGGTGATCTCGGCGCCGGCCGCGGGAAACCGGGCTGCGACCTCGTCATAGGTCAGGCAAGCCTCGGCAAGCTGGCCAAGTTGGCGCAGCGAGGCCCCCACGCCCAGCAGGGCCGGCGCCGCAAACGGCCCGGTCGGGTCTGCCGAAAACGCATCGAGATAGCTTTTGGCCGCATCCCTTATGCGCTCCTGCCCGCGCTGCGCCCGCGCCTGGCCCAGAAGGGCCTCGGCGGCCAGCGGGCTGTCGGGGTAGCTTGCCAGAAACCCGGCAAACCGGCTTTCGGCCAGCGCGGGGTCGGTCTCGACCACCGCCATGGCCTGGTCAAAGCTGTTGCGCTCGCTGACCGCGACCTCCACGGCCGCGGGTCCCGGCCCGGGGGGCGGGGTGTTGGTCAGCCCGCCGCCCAAGGGCACCGGATCGCCCAGCAGCGCCGTATCACCGCCTTCGATCTCGCTCAGCCGGAACTCGACATCGGCATAGCGCCGCCCGGCATCATCGGCCATGCGCCGGATGTCGTTCTGGATCTGCTCGACCCGCCCGGTCAGCAGCCGCATCTGACGCTCCAGCAGATCAAGCCGCGACAGGGCCGGGCCCTGCAGCTCGGGCGGGGTCTGGCCGGTGTCCGAAAGCTGCGCGCGCAGGGCATCGACCTGCGCGTCGATCGCCGCGAGGTTGAGCCGAATGTCCTCCAGCGTCGTGGCCGGCGGGGTGGTCGGTGTCGTTTGGGCAGCGGCAAGCCCGCCCGCCCAGACAAAGACCAAAGCGATGAGATGCGCCGCGCGCATGGGCCGAGCTCAGCTGAGCGGCGCGCCGGCGACCACGGTCACGGCGCGGCGATTGACCGACCAGCAGCTTTCGTTCGAGCAGACCGCGTCGGGCCGCTCCTTGCCGAAGGTCACGGTGGTGATGCGGCTGGGATCGATCCCCTGACCGATCAGGAATTGCAGCGTCGCGTTCGCGCGCCGCGCGCCCAGGGCGAGGTTGTATTCGCGCGTGCCCCGCTCATCGGCATGCCCTTCGATCACGATGGTCACCGCCGGATTGGCGCGCAGCCACTCGGCCTGGCGCCGCAAGGTGTCCTGGGCGATGCCGTCGATCGAGCTGGAATCAAACCCAAACAGCACCCGGTCGCCGACCACGGTGGTGAAGTACTGCACCGAATTCTCCGGCACCTGAGCCGTGGTGTCGGTCGGGGTGACCTCGGTCTCCTCGGGCGTGCTGGAACAGGCCGCCAGCACCAGCCCGGTCAGGACAACCGCGCCCAACTGCATCAATTTCATGCCTCTCTCCATCGTTTTATGCCCGGGCCGTCGGCCGATGGGCGGTTTTTGCTGTCACTGCAAAAGCGGTGACCAGGCCGGGTCGGAGGCCGGCTGGGCGACCGGCACCCGCTTGAGATTGCGCCCGGTCAGATCGACGCTCATCAGCACCGGCACGCCCTGCGGCCCGCCAGTGTCGCGGAAAAACATCAGGACGCGGCCATTGGGCGCCCAGGTCGGCCCCTCATCGAGATAGGAGGCGGTCAGCAGCCGCTCATCCGAGCCATCGGGCCGCATGACGCCAATGTAAAAACGCCCGCCAAGCTGCTTGGTAAAGGCGATCCAGTCGCCGCGCGGCGACCAGACCGGGGTTGCATAGCGCCCCTGGCCAAAGCTGATCCGCTGTGGCGTGCCGCCCGCGGCGGGCATGATGTAAAGCTGCTGGCTGCCGCCGCGATTGCTTTCAAAGACGATCTGCGCGCCATCCGGGGCAAAGCTGGGCGCGGTGTCGATGGCCGGGCTGTTGGTCAGACGCTGGCGCTGGCGGGTGCCAAGCGGCACCACATAGATGTCGGTGTTCCCACCATCGGAAAGCGACATCACCACCCGGCCGCCATCGGGCGAGAAGCGCGGCGCGAAGGTCATGCCCGGCAGACGCTCCAGCTCGGCGCGCGCGCCGGTCTCGACATCGAGCAGATAGACCCGGGGCCGCCCGCTTGCATAGCTCAGATAGACCACACGCTGGCTTGTGGGATCGAAGCGCGGGGTCAGCACCAGCTCCTGACCGCCGGTCAGGTACCGCAGATTGGCGCCGTCCTGATCCATGACCGCCAGGCGCTTGACGCGCGCATCGCGCGGCCCGCTTTCGGCGATGAAAACGATGCGGCTGTCGAAATAGGGCAGCTCGCCCGTCACGCGGCTGTAGACCTCGTCGGCGGCCTTATGGGCAAGCCGGCGCCAGTCCTCGATCTCGATGGCAAATTGCAGCCCTTCGCCATCCTCGACCCCGGCCGCCACATCGTAAAGCCGGAATTTCACCGCCAGCCGGCCATCCTCCAGCACCGACACGGCCCCCAGCACAAGCTTGGCGGCATTGATCGCCCGCCAATCGGCAAACTGGGGCGCCGTGGCGATCGAGGGGGCGGAATTGATATAGGCCGCGCGCGGGATCAGGCGGAAAAGGCCCGTCCCGGTGAGATTGCCGACCATCACATCGGTGAGCTCGGCGGCAAATTCCGCCGCCTCGGGCGTCTCGGCCACAAAGACCGGGGCGGCGATTGGCATCGGCTCGATATTGGGATCCGAGATCGTCAGCCGCAGCGGACCCGGATCCTCCTGCGCCCGCAGCGTCTCGGCCGGCATGCCCAGCACAAGCGCGGCGATCAGAAGACATCTCAACATCAGAACCCCACACGCTCCGTTTTCGGATCGAACGTTACAATGATGTCTTTCCAGCGCTCATATTTGGCCTGGGGCGGGAATTTCAGCAGCCCGCGCCGCTCGGCGATCAGAATGGCGCTTCGGGCCAGGGCATAGGCGCGCTGGAAGTTGCCTTGCGGGTTGGACGGGTTGTGCGGGCGCAGATTGCTCACCTTGCCGTCGGGCGAGACCGAAAAGCGGATTTCGACGACCAGCTCCTCCCACCCCTCGACCCCGCGCAGCGTGGCAAAGTTCCACTGGTTGCGGATGGGCAGGGTGATGCCGTCCTTTTCGCGCTGGGTGACCGGCGGGCCGGCCGGGCGATCCGATGCAGGGCTGGCCGCGGGGGCTGCGGCCGGCGGTGCGCTGGCGGTTTCCGTTTCGGTTTCTGTTTCCGCCTCCGTTGCCGTCTCGGCAGGCGGGTCGGCGGCAGGCTCATCGGGACGCTCGGCAACCTCGCGATCCGGCCGTTTGGGCGGCGGGGCAGAGGCGAGCGGCGCCGGAGCATCGGGCTGCTCGGTCTCTTCGGCCACCTCCGGCACGATCTCGCTCGCAGCCTCGGGCGGCGCCTCGGGCGGGCGCTCCTCGGCCTGTTCGGTGGCCTCGGCATCGGGGGCCACTTCCGGGGTGGCCTCCTCGGCCTGCCGTGCCTCGCTGGGCGGCTTTTCGGCCGGCGTGGTCGAGATGCGCGGGGCCGGCGCTGGCGGCGCTGGCGGGGCCGGCGGGGCAAAGGCCTGCACATTGGGCTGTTGCCGCGCGCTGGGCGCAACCGACGGCCCGACCATTTGCGGGGTGATCAGGCTCACGCCCTCCGGCGCGCTGTCAAGGATCTGCGGCGCGGCGACCGGCGGGGCCTGGGTCACCGGCGCGGCGGGTTGAACCCTGCGCAGCGCGGCCAGATCGGGCGCGGCATCGGCCGTGTCGCTGCCGGGGCGGGCGCTCTCGGCAATCTCCGGCGCAACCGCGCTGTCCGAGGGCGTTTCGATGGCAGTGTCCTGGGTGGGCGCGGTCAGGACCGGCAGCGCCTCGGCCGGGGCCTCGGGCGCGGTCGACACGGCCGCCTCGAAATCCGCAGCGCTCATGATCTCGACCTCGGTGATCTGGATCGCCTGGGCGGGGTCGGCGCGAAAGAGCTGGCCCGAGAACATCGCCGCGAGCAGCCCAAGAAGATGCACCGCGGCCGAGATGCCAAGAGAGCGGTTCATCGCACGCAGCTCACATCGGTCTCCTCAGTTCTCGACAGGCGCCGGCGCCGGAATGTCGGTCGCCGTGCCGTCGAAGGTGGGACCGCCGGGATCGGTGACCAGCCCGATCCGCGTGAACCCGCCGGCGCTGAGCGCCCCCATCACCTGGGCGACCAGCGCATAGGGCACCGCACCATCGGCCCGCAAAAACACCTTATCCTCATTCCGCTCGGCCGCAATTGCGCGCAGCAGCGGCACCAGCCGGTCAAGCTCGATCTCTTCTTTCTGAAGCAGCACCCGGCCATCGCCGGTCAGGGCCACGCTCAAGGGCTCTTCCTGCTCGGTGGGCAGGGGGGCGGCCGCGGTCTTTGGCAGCTCGACCGGCACCCCGACGGTCAAAAGCGGGGCTGCGATCATGAAGATGATCAGCAAGACCAGCATGACGTCGACAAAGGGCGTGACGTTGATCTCGGCCATCTGACGCCGGGCCCGGCGCCCGCGTCCACCCCGGGGGAGCGCTGAGACCGCCATCGCTCAGGCATCCTCGCGCTGAAGCTGGCGCGACAGGATCGTCGAGAACTCCTCGGCAAAGCTCTCATATTCCGCGACAATCCGATCGGCATCCGTGGAGTACTTGTTGTAAAACACCACCGCCGGGATCGCGGCCAAAAGCCCCAGCGCCGTGGCCAGCAGCGCCTCGGCAATGCCGGGTGCGACGACGGCAAGATTGGTGTTCTGCTGGATCGCGATGTCCTCAAAGGCGGTCTTGATGCCCCAGACCGTGCCAAAGAGCCCGATAAAGGGCGAGGTCGACCCCACGGTTGCCAGCACGCCCAGCCCCCGGTTGAGCCCGTCGGCGGCGCGGGTGATCGCCACATTCATCGAACGCTCGATCCGCGATTGCGCGCCGGGGATCAGCCCGTGGCGCGAAAACGAGCGGCGCCATTCATTCATGCCGGCCACGAAGATCTTCTCCATCGCCGAGCGGGGGGATTTGCCGATCCGCTCATAAAGCTCTTCAAGCGGCTGGCCCGACCAGAACGCATCCTCAAACATCGCACTTTCATGCAGGGCCCGGCGGAAGCGCAGGAACCGGTCCAGGATCACCGCCCAGGACCAGATCGAGGCGACGACCAGCATCACCATCACGATCTGCACGGTCAGGCTGGCCCGCATGAACAGGGCGAGCAAAGAGAAGTCGAGCTGCTGTGTCGCAGAGAGTGCTTCGGATTCCATTGGCCTGCCCCGGCTGCGCCCCCGGTGTGGGCTGTACCGCCCGCTCCCGCGTTGCCGTTGTGACACAGACTAGCAGAATCGCAAGGGTGTGTACCGCAAAATCGGTAAGATTGCCGTTATCCGGCGGCACCTGCCCAGCCAGCGGCCAGTTTTGCCTGCAGATCTGCCGGGATGCGCAGCACCTGCCCGTCCAAACTCATGCAGGCCAGCGTCAGATCGGCGCTCAGCAAGGTCGCATCCTCGCGCAAAACGCTCTGGGCCATGCCGATCCGGGCGCCTTTGAGTGCGGTCAGCCGGGTCTCCACCGTCACCAGATCGTCGAATCGGGCCGGGCGCAGATACTCCGCCGCGATCCGCCGCACCACAAAGACCACCCCCGCCGCGCGCATCGCGGTCTGGTCGATGCCCGCCGCGCGCACCGCCTCGCTGCGCCCGCGCTCAAGATATTTCAGGTAATTGGCATAATAGACCACCCCGGCCATGTCGGTGTCTTCGTAATAGACCCGCAGGACTAGCCGATGCGCCGCCGCGCCGCTCATTGCAGGCCCTCTTGGGCGGCCTGAAGCCGGGCCGAGAGCCGCAGCGCATGGGCCGCGTCGCCGGCCGCCACCGGCAGCACCGGGTCATAGCCCGCGCGGATCAGCGCGCCGATCTCGGGCCGCAGGATCGTGCCGCCATCGGGCAGACGCGCCAGCGGCGAGCGGTCCTGAAACGCCCGGTCCGACCAGAGCAGGATCGCCTGCACCGCTTGGCTCAGCGCCAGCGTCTCGGCCGGCACCGTCTCCAGATGCGCGTCCATGCGCAGAAAGCTGAAACAGGCGCGGATGCCGCCCTGCGCGTCAAAGCGGAAGATGCGGTACTGGTTGGCCTCGGCCGCCTCCAACCGTTCGAGCAGCGGCGCCAGATCGGGGATCATCGCATCCAGATGCGGGATCGCGCTCAGCTCGTCCCAGGCCCGGCAAAAGAAGATGAGGAAATTGGCGCCCAGCTCGGGGTCAAGCTCGGCCATCTTATGCCCGGCCAGGGCGGCAAGCGCCTCCACCCCGCCCTTGATCACCGGCAGGCTCGCCTCCTCCAGCCCGAAAACCACCGGCGCAATCGGCCGCCCCCAGCGCGCAAAGCTGTAGGCCCCGTCCGAACGGGTGAAGAGCGGGGTGATCTCCTCGGGCGTCATTTGCCGCTGTCCGAGCGGATAAGGCCCGAGAACCCGGCGACCGCCAGCAGCGACAGCGCCCAGCCCATGCCGATCTGCACCCACAGATAAATCCGCGCCCAAAAACCGACGGGGTGATCCTCATCGGGGATCCAGAACCCCTGCATCTCCAGCGCCACAATCGGCAGGAGCGTGTCGAGCGAATAGATGACCGCGTTGAACTCCGGATAGCTCACCGCCGCGGGCTGGGCGCGGAAACAGGCGTACTGCGTGGTGTATTCGCCGCGTCGCGTGCCCGCATCAGCGCAAAGCACCCACTCGTCGGCTCGAAGCACAAAGGCATTGTTGGGTTTCAGCGATCCCGAGGTTTGGGCGTAGTCGAACCACAGGGCACCCACGCTCCAAAAAATCGTGAGCCATGCAAAGGCCAGTATCGGGCGCCGGCCATAGCGCACCGTCACATTGAAGGTTTGGTCGATCAGCCACCACAGCCAGCGATAGAGGAGATTCGTCCTCTGCACTCGCCGCGCTTTGCGCTGCTCATGCTCCTTGCGGATCATTACCCAGCGAGATTCTGCTTCATAACCGGCGTCTCGAAGAACAACGGCAAGGTTAATATAGCAATGCGCCCAAAACTCTGAACCCCACCTACTGGGTTCCTGCAGCTTAAACCATTCTAATCGGTTCTCAACATCTGCGTGGGTAGTCGGTGCCTCGGACAGTTCCAAGCGTTCAGCAAATAGCATCCCCTTTTGGGGCCAGCATTCCTGATCATCGTAGATACGCGCAAAGCGCGCGCCGGTCAGGTCCATAGCGCCATCGATACGGGCCTCATCCCGCCAGAAGAAGCCGCCCGCAATCTCTGCCCGGTTGATGGCGAGGGCATCGTTTGGTTGCCCCTTGTAATCCTCCCCCGGATTTTTGAACCACCCGCCGTCGCAGATCAGATC
Organism: Pseudomonadota bacterium; assembly: GCA_038521775.1. Classification (GTDB taxonomy): domain Bacteria; phylum Pseudomonadota; class Alphaproteobacteria; order Rhodobacterales; family Rhodobacteraceae; genus J013. The sequence continues at coordinate 14,470 of JBCBKN010000052.1, forward strand.
CCCGCCGATCCGCGCGCCAACGAGGCGGGTTTCCCCGGTCACCGTCACCTGGCGCAGAAAGACTTCGCCGGTGGTTTCCAGCCCGTCGGCGATTAGGGCGTACTGCCCCGGATTTTTGAACCACCCACGATCGCATGCCAATTGTCCGCCGATCCGCGCGCTGAGGAGGCGGGTTTGCCCGGTCACCTCCACCTGGCGCAGAAAGACGGCGCCTGTGGTCTGCAGCCCGTCGGCGGAGAGGCCGGCCATAAGATGTGAGCCTGCCAAGTTCAGCGTGGAGAGGGCGGCGCTGCGCAGCAGGACCATGTCGGGAAACCGGCATAAGACAAGTCCAAGATCGCCCCGGATCGTGCAGCCTTCCAGGTCGAGGCCAGCGGTCAACCAGGCACTGTGGGGCTTCGGTCTATCGCCGCGGATATAGGCGCCCTGGACGCGGATTCCCTTCTCGTGCACTCGGATCTTTGGGGTCTCCTCCTCAGGCCCGCGCAGGATGCACCAGCGCAGGAAGCTCGCGCGGATCACCACGTCCCGGGGCGGATCTTCCGGCGGGACGCCGCCTCCGCCGATGACGCACTCCTGCCCGGTGTCGAGTTCGGCCAGCAGCTTCGCCCCGGCCGGCAGCAGCTCTCCGAAATCGGCCAGCTTGCGCGGCTGGGTCGTCCAGCTCATCCCTCGCCCCCGAAAAGATCAGCCTGGCCGGGGCTGGGCGGGGGGCTGAGGCCCAGATGGCTCCAGGCTTTCGGGCCCAGCATGCGGCCGCGCGGGGTGCGCTGCAACAGCCCGGTTTGCAAGAGGAAGGGTTCGATCACCTCTTCCAGCGCATCGCGGCTTTCCGACAGGGCCGCGGCCATGGTCTCGATGCCCACGGGCCCGCCGCCAAAGTTTTCGGCGATCATGGAAAGGTAGCGCCGGTCGGCCCCGTCGAGGCCCAGATCGTCGACCCCCAGGCGCGAGAGGGCCATGTCGGCGAGATCGCGGGTGACGCGGCCCTCGCCCTCGACAATGGCAAAATCGACCACCCGGCGCAGCAGGCGCCCGGCGATGCGGGGGGTGCCACGGGCGCGGCGGGCGATCTCATGCGCGCCGGCGGGTTCGGCCTCGGCGCCCAGCAGGCTGGCGGCACGGCGGACGATGGCCTCAAGCTCGTCCACCGTGTAGAATTCCAGCCGCAGCGGAATGCCGAAGCGGTCGCGCAAGGGCGTGGTGAGCAGGCCCAGCCGGGTGGTGGCCC
>JBCBKN010000053.1:0-15695 GCA_038521775.1 Pseudomonadota bacterium
GGGCTGGTGCTGGGCCTCGCGGCCGCCTGCGTCTTTCTGCGCGATGCCGGGGTCGGTTCCGGGGCCGGTTCAGGTTCCGAGGCCGGTTCAGGTTCTGGGGCAAGAGCCGGGGCCGGGGCCGGCAGACACATGGGGCGCGCGCTCTCGCTTGCCCTGGCCGCGGCCGCACTCTGGCTGGGCGGCCATGTCTTCTGGCGGTTTCCGGTCTTGTCGGAGAACGCGTTCTACCACCCGGATGAGGCGCTGGCGCTTGGCGTTCTGACCGTGCTGGTTGTGATCGAGGCGCTGCGCCGCGTGGCCGGGCTCAGCCTGGCAATGGTGCTCGCCCTGCTGGTGCTCTATGCGCTTTTCTCGGATCTGGTTCCGGGCCGGTTGCAGGGGCGCCCGGTGCCCTGGGACGAGATCCTGCGCTTTCTGGGCACCGACAGCACCGCAACGCTCGGCCTGCCGGTGCAGGTCGCAACCTTCACCGTGATCCTCTTCATCCTGTTCGGCCGGCTTTTGGTGGCAACCGGCGGGGCCGAGGTGCTGACCGACGCGGCCCGCGCCCTGGCCGGCCGCCAGCATGGCGCAACCGCGAAAATGGCGGTGATCGCTTCGGGCTTCATGGGCTCGATCTCGGGCTCGGCCGTCTCCAACGTCATGTCGACTGGGGTTGTCACCATCCCCGCCATGCGCCGATCGGGGCTGAGCCCGCCGCGCGCCGGCGCGATCGAGGCTGTGGCCTCGACCGGCGGGCAGATCATGCCGCCGGTGATGGGCGCGGCGGCCTTCCTGATGGCCGAGAACCTGCAGATGGCCTATGGCGCGATCGTGCTGGCCGCCCTCATCCCCTCGGCGCTGTTTTTCTACTCCGTCTATCTGCAGATCGGGCTGACGGCGCAAAAGCTGGCCCTGGGCAGCGAGACCGCGCCTGCGAATGAACCATCGGGCCATCCATGGCGCGACGCGCTGGCCGTGATCGGCCCCATGGCCGTGCTGCTGGGCGGGCTTTTTCTCTTCAACATGCCGGCGGGCGAGGCCGTGGTCTGGGCCACCGCCACCCTCGCGCTGGTGGGCCTGACGGGGCGGGCGCGGCGGCGGATCGGCGGCGGCGCATTGGTGCGCGCCCTCTTTGAAACCGGGCGCGATGCGGCCCAGATCCTGATGATCTGCGCCGTGGCCGGCATGATCATGGGCCTCCTCCAGACCTCGGGCCTGGCCTTTGGGCTCTCCTTCGTGCTGCTCGATTTGGGCAAAGGCTCGCTCACAGCGCTTCTCGTGCTGACCGCGGCGGTCTCGATCCTCTTGGGCATGGGCCTGCCGACCTCGGGCGTCTATCTGCTGCTCGCAGCCCTGGCCGCACCGCCGCTGATCCGGCTGGGCATCGGCCCGCTCGAGGCGCATTTCTTCGTGCTCTATTTCGGGCTTTTGTCGATGATCACCCCACCCGTGGCGCTGGCCGCCTTTGCCGCGGCCTCAATCGCCGGGGCAGGTGCCATGCGCACGGCCTGGGAGAGCTTGCGGCTGGGCTGGATCGCCTTTCTGCTGCCCTTCATCTTTGTCGGCCGTCCGGGCCTCTTGATGCAGGGCGATGTCTGGTCTGTGCTCGGCGTCACCGCGGCGGTCGTGATCGCCGTGCCGCTGATCACCGCGGCGATTGTCGGCTATGGGCGGGACCGGCTCGGCCCCGGCGCCCGGGCGCTGGCGGCCCTGCTGGGCCTTGCAGCGCTGCTGCCGCAATCGGGCCAGACCGGCATCCCCGCCATAGCGGCCGCCGTTCTGGGCCTGGCCCTGATGCTGGGTCACCTGCGCGGCGGTAGACCTGTCGGACCGGTCGGGCGCGGCCCCTGACGGCCCGCGCCACTGGCTTGATCAGCTTTCGCCGCAGCCATCCGCCGGGTGGCTGTCAAGCAGGGTCCAGGCCCCGTCCTTGATGGTGATGACATAGCCCGGAAGCTCGGCATCCGTGCCGGCAAAGCAGATATCCTCACCCAGCACGCCCGTGAAGGTCACCGTCTTGAGACCCTCGCGGATCGCCAGCCGCTCATCCTCCAACACATCGGCATCGCCGGTGATCGCCTGTTCGGTCATCACCTTCGCGAGCAGATAGATCGCGTCATAGGTCTGTGCATCGGTGTGATGCGCGCCCAGCTTGCGGATGCCGCGGGCCGCGTTCTCGGCAATGAACTTCTCGTTGAACTCGGCTGCGGCCGGCGAGGCGCTGGCATGAAACCCGGCCATGAAGGTGGTGCCCTCGGCGAGATTCCCGAAAAGCTCCAGAATGTTGGGGTCTGAGAAGATCTGGCTGCCGATCATGATGCCCTCAAAGCCCTGGCGCTTGAGCTCGCGGATCGTCTTGGCGGCATTCTCGGGCAGGCCCGCCACCGCAACCAGATCGGGCTGGCTTTGCACAATCGGGGCGATCTGCGGCGCAAGATCGAAGCTTTCATAGGTGATGGCCACCGGCTCGCCATGCGGAATGCCGAACCGGTCCATGATCGCGGGGTAAAGCCGGGTGCCGACGATATTGGCGATGCGCTCATCGGAGACATAGACGATCTCGGCGCGGGCGCGCGGCACGTCCAACTCCTGCAGGGTGGTGAGCAGGCGCGAGAACTGCTTGGCCTCATCCTCGGTGATCCGCCAGGCCCATTCCTTGCCATCGGTCAGGCCGGGGGCGGAGGAGGCGTTCGACATCATCACGATCTTTTCGCGCTCGGCGACATTGAAGGCGACCGCGGCCTCACCGGTCGAGAACGGGCCCAGAATCGCCACCACGCCTTCATCGCGCGCCAGGGTCCGGGCGGCCAGCGCGGCCTGTTTGGGGTCGGAGGCGCTGTCGAATTTCACCAGCTCAAGCGGAATGCCGTTCACGCCGCCGGCGGCGTTGATCTCGGCCACCGCGATATCGGCCGCGGCGATGGCCGGCTCGCCCGGCCCCTTGAGCGGACCGGAGGTGACGGTGATGAAACCGAGCTTGATGGTCTCGGCCGCGTCGGCCGCTGTCGGCAGGCCCGCCGATGCCAGCGCACAGGTGACGGCCAGGGCCGCAAGGCCACGGGTCAGAATGGGCATCTTCTCTCTCCTCTGTTCGCCTTGATCGACTTGTCCACGTCGTTTGGCAGACGCTTTTTGGCAGCATAGTCAGCAGTGAGGTCAGACGTGATGTCAGTCAACACAGCTTTCAGCATAGGTCATCCCGGCGCGTTGCCCAGATAGGCATCGGCAAGCGCGGGGTCGGCGGCCAGGGCGGCGGCATCGCCCTCGGCCCGGATCCGGCCAAGCTCCAGCACATAGCCGCGGGTGGCAATCTCCAGCGCCATCTGGGTGTTCTGCTCGACCAGCAAAATCGACAGCCCGTCGCGGTTGAGCGCCGCGATCAGCTCGAAAAGCTGTTCGACCAGGATCGGCGACAGCCCCAGCGACGGCTCGTCGAGCATCATCAGCCGGGGGCGCGCGATCATCGCCCGGCCGATGGCCAGCATCTGCTGCTCGCCGCCCGACAGAACCGCGGCCGAGGCCTGGCGCCGCGCGGCAAGATTGGGAAAGCGCGCGAAGATCGCCTCGGCATCCTTGGCAACGCCGCCATCGCCGCGGGTATGGGCGCCCATCAAGAGGTTCTCCTCGACCGTGAGGCTGACGAAGATCTGCCGCCCCTCGGGCACCAGGACCAGGCCACGCCGCACCCGCGATGCGGCGGTTTCGCCGGTCAGGGTCTCACCGCCCAGCCGCACCGCACCGGTCGCGCGCACCGCCCCTGCCAGCGCCTGCAAGAGCGAGGTCTTGCCGGCGCCGTTCGCGCCCAGCACCGCCACGATCTCGCCCTCGCCCACCGACAGCGACACCTCACGCACCGCATGGGTCGCGCCATAGCGCACATCGAGCCTGTCGACCTCAAGCAGCATGGCCGCCCCCGCGCCGCCCCAGATAGGCCTCCAGCACAGCGGCATCCTCGCGCACGCCCGCCGCCGGCCCGTCATAGATCACGGCGCCGAAATTCATCACGGTCACCTGCTCGCAGAGGCTGTTGACGAAGGGCATGTCATGCTCGACGACCAAGAGCGTGACGCCGGTCCGGGCCACCTCCAGCAGGAAATCGCGCAGCGCGGCGGTCTCGGCGGTGTTGAGCCCGGCCGCCGGCTCGTCGAGCATCAGGAGCTTTGGGCCGGCCATCAGCGCCCGCACCACCTCGATCTTCTTGCGCACGCCATAGGGCAGGCTTGAGACGGTCTGGCCGGGAAAGGTCTCCAGCCCGAAGGCTGCAAGCGTGTCGCGGGCCCGGGCGCGGGCCGAGGAGCGCGGCATCAGCCCGATGGGCGCAAAGAGACCGGCCAGCGAGGCCTGCGAATGCTGGCCTAGCATCACATTTTCGATGACCGAGAGATGCGGCATCAGCCGAATGTTCTGAAAGCTGCGCGCCATCCCCAGCCCGATGCGGCGACGCGACGGGATGCGGGCCATATCCTGACCCTGAAACCGGATCGTGCCGGCATCGATCGGGAACACCCCCGAGATGACGTTGAAAAGCGTGGTCTTTCCGGCGCCGTTGGGCCCGATCAGCGCATGCCGACTGCCCGGGGCCACATCGAACGTGACCTCGCGCAGCACCTCGACCCCCCCGAAGCTTTTGCTCACCGCAGTGAGGGACAGAACCGGGTCAGACACCCTTGGGATCCTGCGCGGGACGTCGCGACGGCGCCAGCCGCGCCCAGATCCGGTCGAGCATGTCGCGGGTGATCATCCCCTCCGGGCGCAGGATCATCATCACCACAATCAGCACCCCGAAGATGAAATAGCGCCAATCCTCGCCGATGCGCAGGATCTCGGGCACCAGGGTGAAGAAGGTCGCGCCCACCAAGGGACCCCAGGCGGTTTGCGTGCCGCCGATCAGCACATAGAGCAGTACGAAGATCGAGAGCAGCGCGTTGAAGACCTGCGCCTCGACAAAGCCGTAATAAAGGGCATAGAGCGCCCCCGACAGGCCGGCCAGCGCCCCGCCCAGCGCAAAGCAGCCGATCTGCACTGCGCGGGCATGCACGCCCATCAGATTGGCCACGGCCTCATCGTCATGGACCGCGCGCATGGCCAGCCCGATGCGCGTCGACATCAGGTAAAACACCGCCAGCACGACGGCCACGGCCACGGGCAGGACGGTGTCAAGCTCGATATAGCCGCTGATCGGCAACCCCATCGCACCGCCCAGCGTCTCGGAATTGAGGATGATGCCCGCCACCATCTCGGCAAAGGCAAAGGTTGCCAGCACCATATAAACGCCGCGGGTGCGCAGGATCGGAAAGGCGATCAGGAACCCGACCGCGCCGCCCGCCAGGGTGGCCAGGGTGATCGTCGCCCAGATCGGCAGCCCGGCACGCTCGGCAATCATCGCGCAGCAATAGGCGCCGATGGCCTGAAACCCCGCCCCGCCCAGGTTGAGCTGGCCGGCCGCCGCGGTGACGAAGATGCCATAGGCAAAGATCACATTGATGGCCAGGATCACGAGCAGCCCGCTCATATACCCGCTCATCAGAACTTGCCCTTGCCGATCGCGTTATGTCCAAAAAGCCCCTGCGGGCGGATCAAGAGCAGCGCGAGCAACAGCCCCCAGACGGTGATGCGGGTGGCATTGGCGTCGAAGAAATGGATCGACAGCGTCTCGGTCAGGCCAACGATCAGCCCGCCGGCGATGGCCCCCCAGACCGAGCCGAGCCCACCGATCACCATGCCGGCAATGGCCTTGGTGCCGACGGTTTCGCCCATATAGGGGTTCACCTCGCCGTAATTCACCGCAAAGAGCGCGCCCGCCAGCCCGCAAAGCAGCCCGGTGAGGATGAAGACGACCGGCACCAGCCGCCCGACATCCACGCCCATCAGCACCGCGGTGTCTGGTTTTTCGGCCGTTGCGCGCAGCGCGCGTCCCAACCGGCTGCGCCGAAGCATGACCGACAGCGCCGCGACGATGGCCAGCGACACCCCGAGGCTGACCAGTTGCGGGATCGAGATCACCAGCCCCGCCACGCGCCAGTCGAGATCGGCAAAGGGTGTTGCAAAGCCGCGCGGGTCCGACCCATGCGCGATCAGCACCAGATATTCAAAGATAAGGAGGAAGCCCAGCGAGGAGACGAGCGGGATTGCATGCTCGGTCGCATCGCCATGCTTGGCCTTGAAATAGCGATAGGTGAAGCGCTCGACCAAAAGCGAGCCGGCAATCGCCGCCAGAATGCCCAGGCCCAGCGCGAGCGCCCAGGGCACCGGGCCCGACAGGCCAAAGGGCAGCCCGTAAAAGGAGAGCGACCAGCCAACCATCCCGGTGAGCATGAAGAGGGTCGGGATGGTGAAGTTCAGAAAGTTCAGCACCCCGATTGTCAGCGTGAACGCCACGGCCACGCCGACATAGATGCCGCCGAGCATCACACCGTTTACGATTTGTTGAATGAGGAGCATTGGGTCCAATAGGGGGTCATCGCCTCAACATCGTCTTTAAGCGACAGGGGGTTGTCCAGACAATTCTTCCTTTGACCTGTGGGGCGATCTGCCTACCTCTCGGCGCAGGTCCGGGCCGCCCCGTCCCGGCGGGCATGGCATTGACCGGAAATGTCCAACCCTGCTTGGCGGAACGGGCCCGCGCGACCGCAGGCGACAGGAGGCTCGCGATGCCCATCTCAACAGAGCGCGTGATCGTGGTCGGCGCAGGCCCGGTGGGGCTTGTTGCCGCAGCATCGCTGCTGGCGGAGGGCATTCCGGTGCTGCAGCTTGAGCGCACGTCCGATCTTGCCGAGGATCTGCGCGCCTCGACCTTCCACCCGCCAACCCTCGACATGCTCGACCGGTTCGGTGTGACGGACGGGCTGGTGGAGCGGGGTCTGATCTGTCCGCATTGGCAGTTTCGCGACCGGCGCGAGGGGGTCATCGCGACCTTCGATCTTGGACAGTTGGAGAGCGAGACCGCCCATCCCTATCGCCTGCAATGCGAGCAGTGGAAGCTGACCACAGCGTTGCGCGCGCTCATCGACGCGCATCCGGACGGAACCCTGGTGACCGACACCCAGGTTGAGAGCGTGGCCCAGGACGAGACCGGTGTCACCGTGACCGGAACGCGCCCCGATGGCAGCCAGGAGAGCCATCGCGGGCGATATCTGATCGGTGCGGATGGCGCCCGCTCGGTGGTGCGCCGGGCGATCGGCGCCAGTTTCGAGGGGCTCACGATCCCCGAGATCTTCCTCTCGCTCTCAACGCGCTTTCGCTATGACGCGGTGATCGAGGATCTTGCCAACATCGCCTATGTCTCCGATCCCGAGGAATGGCTGGTCCTGCTGCGCACGCCGAGCCTGTGGCGGGTGCTTTTGCCCACCGACCCGGGCCAGGAGGATGCCGAGATACTGGACCCCGATGCGGTTGAGGCGCGGCTGCAGGCCGTTCAGCCCGCCGACACGCCCTATGAGGTGGTCCACAAAACCGCCTATCGGGTGCATGAGCGGGTGGCCGACAAATATATCGAGGGGCGGATCTTTCTGGCCGGCGACGCGGCGCATATCAACAACCCCCTGGGCGGCATGGGCATGAATGGCGGCATCCATGATGCCGTCAACCTCACCGAGAAGCTGGCCCGGGTCTGGCAGGGGGCACCGCTTGCGACGATGGCCCGCTATGAGCGGCAACGCCGCAAGGTCGCGCTTGAAACGGTTCAGGCCCAGGCGCTGCGCAACCGCCAGATCCTCAACACCCGCGACCCCGAGGCCCGGCGCAGGCATCATGACGAGCTGCGGGCCACGGTCGAGGATCCGACCCGGCACAAGGCCTATGTGCTGCGCTCCTCGATGATCCAATCCCTGCGCGATCTCGAAACGGTGGAGTGACGTCGACCGGTGCTGCCCGGTTTGCAAAATGCAAAGAATGCATCCTGCCCGAATGCAGGCTAAGGCGAGGTCGCTTTACCTAAGTAACCAGTTGATGCATTGTTGTCCGGACAAATCAAACCGGCTTGGCGACTCGCATCAGCGCAATGCAAAACCCACGCTTGCACGCACCGCGACAACCGCGCTACCTCCAGATTTACCAGGCTTTACGCGACCGTATCGAAGACGGAACGGTGGCGCTGGGTCAAAATCTTCCAAGCGAGGCGGACCTCTGCGCCGAGTTTAGGACCAGCCGATTCACGGTCCGCGAGGCGTTACGCAAGCTGCAGGCCGACGGGATGGTCGCGCGGCAGCACGGTGCTGCCACCCGGGTCGTGCGCAGCGCACCGGCAACGAGTTTTGGGCTCAGCTTTGGCTCGGTCGATGATGTGCTGCTTTTTGCCAGCGACACCGGGTTCGAGCTGCTTGACGCCGAGCCCCTGGCACTGAACGAGATCCAGGCGGCGTCCTTCGGCGGCGCGGCCGGGGCGCATTGGACGCGGGTGCGCGGCCTGCGCTGTGTCGGCGCGGATGCGACACCCTTTGCCCTTATCGAAAGCTTCATCGCCCCGCGCTTTGCCGGCCTGCTCGACACGCTTCTGGCCAGCGGGCCGCCATTTTACCGCGCCGTCGAACAGGCCGCCGTCGAAACCGTGACCGATGTGGTGCAGAAAACCCAGGCCCTGCTGATGCCCGGCTATGTTGCCGACGCGCTTGGCGCCCCGCATGGCTCCGTCTCGCTGCGGATCTTTCGGATCTATCGGAGCGTGCGCGGCACGATCGTTGCCTCCTATAACTGGCATTTCGGCGAGAGCTTTGTGCACAACGCGCATTTGCAGCTTGATGATGGCAGGCGGGGGCGGCAGGGCGCGCGAAATCCCAGCTAGTCCTCCCAGGCCTGGCCCGACAGAACCCAATTGGCGATCTCGGCCCGGCTGGCGAACCACACATCGTCAAACCCGCGCAGATAGTCGAGAAACATGGTCAGCGCCCGAATGCGGAAGGGCTGGCCGATGACATGCGGGTGCAGACCGACATTCATATGCAGCCCGGTCCGCGCCGCCTCGCGGTAAAGCTGGTCGAACTGTTCGCGAAACACCGCAAACCCGCCTTCGACATCCTTGCCCTGCCGCATGAAGACGGTGAAGTCGTTTACCTCGGAGGTGTAGGGGATCGAGACCATCGGCCGGCCCGAGCGGGTGCGCAGCAGATAGGGCTGGTCGTCATTGAGCAGATCGCAGGTGAAGTCGAGCCCCGCCTCGGACAAGAGATCGATGGTCTGCGGGGTGCAGCGCAGGCTGGAGGACAGCCAGCCGCGGGCCTCGCGGCCGGTCGTCTCGCGAAAGACCCGCAGCGTGTCGCTGATCACGGCGCGCTCGGCCGCCTCATCCTCCTGAAAATCGGTCAGAAGCTCGGTCTGCTCAAAGTTATGCGGCACGATCTCATAGCCCGCAGCGACGGCATGATCGATCACCGCGCGCCGTTCGAGCCCCATCTTGGCATTCATCGTACAGGAGGTCGGCACGCCCGCCGCGGCAAAGGCCTCGAACATCCGCCAGACGCCCACGCGCTGGCCATATTCGCGCCAGGTCCAGTTCGGGTTGTCATAGACGCGCCCGGCCAGCGTGCCGCCGACAATCCCCGGGCCGCCAGGATAGACCACGCGATCGGTGTCCTTGACCGGATCCCAATATTCCAGATTGGTGGTCAGAATGACCGCAAGCCGCTTGCCGTCGGGCCAGCGCAGCCTGGGGCGCTGGGGCAACGGAGTGAAGTCATACTCCATGATCAGCCTCCGATGCGGCGCGGTCGCGCCCGCCCGGCTCGACCCAGCGGCGCTCGAACGCCCAGACCTCCTCAAAGCCCATCAGACGGCAGAAATCGTCGAAATCATGCATCGGTGCGCGGGTCGCATGACCCTCCTCGCGCAGCTCGGCATAGGCGCGGCTGAGCGCGGCCCCCATGCCCAGAAACCCCACCGCGGGGTGAATGGCCAGGGCATAGCCCATCTGCGCCAGGCGATCTGCGGGCAGGATCGGGGTCTTGCCGCCGGTGGCCATATTGGCGACCAGCGGCGCGTCGATGGCCCGCGCGATGGCTGCAAGCTCGGCCTCGCTTTCGGGGCTTTCGACAAAGATGAGATCGGCGCCCGCATCGGCATAAAGCGCCGCCCGGCGCAGCGCCTCGTCAAGGCCCAGCGTGGTGCGCGCATCGGTGCGGGCAATGATCAGGAAATCCTCGGACCGCCGCGCCTCCAGCGCCACGGCGATCTTGCGGACCATCTCCTCGGCCGGGATCACCCGGCGCCCGTCGGTATGGCCGCATTTCTTGGGAAATTCCTGGTCTTCGATCTGGATTGCCGACGCGCCGGCTGCCTCGTAACCGCGCACGCTGTGCCGCACATTGAGCAGCCCGCCGAACCCGGTATCGCCATCGGCGATGATCGGCGTGACGGTGCCATCGGCGATGCGGGCAATGCGGTCGACCACCTCGCCATAGCTCGCCAACCCCGCATCGGGCAGGCCCAGATGCGAGGCGGCCAGGCCAAATCCCGTCACATAAAGCGCTTGAAAACCAATACGGTCGGCGATCTTGGCGGAGATCATGTCGAACACGCCAGGCGCCAGGATCAGGTCGCCGGCATGCAGTGCCGCGCGCAGAGCAGGATCGGGCATTTCAGACCTCGTTTGTCAGGTCGTGCACGAGATGACGCGGGGGCCCGGGCGGTCAAGGTCATGCCAAAAATATGTCCGGACAAATTCTTGACAATTCCGGGTGGATTCCCAATTTTCTCCAAAAAACAGGAGAGGTACATGCTCAGAGACGCGCGCGGCTGGCGGTGCAAGTTTGCGGTGGTCGCACCATCGACCAACACCATTGTGCAACCGGATATGGACGATCTGCGCGTGCAAGGCGTGACCAACCATTACGGCCGCATCTATGTGCCCAACATGAAGGTCACCGATGACGAGAGCTTTGTCGCGCTGGTCGAGGCGATCGGTCGCACGCTTTACGACGCGGTCGACCGCTGCATGACCTGCGAGCCCGATTACCTGATCATGGGCATGTCGGCGCTGATGTTCTGGGACGGGCGCGCGGCGTCGGAGCGGCGCATGCAGGAGCTGTCGGAGCATTGCGGTGTGCGTGTCTCGGCCGGCTCATTTGCCTGCGAGGCGGCGCTGAACCTGACCGGGGCCAAACGCATCGCGGTGATCTCGCCCTATTTCCCGATCTCGGACCGCAACGTCACCCGCTTTTTCACCGATTGCGGGTTCGAGGTGGCCAAGTTCCGCGGGCTCAAATGCGCCTCGCCTGTCGCCATCGCCCAGGTGCAGGAGGACGCGCTGCGCGACCATGTTCTGGAGATGGACGATGACAGCATCGATGCCTTCGTTCAGGTCGGCACCAACCTGTCGATGTGCCGGCTGTCGCATGAGCTGGCGGTCAGGCTTGGCAAGCCGGTGATCCCGATCAATGCGGCCACCTATTGGCACGCGCTGCGCGCGATGGGCATAGCCGACCAGTTCGACGGGCACGGGCCGCTTTTCTCGCGGCACTGAGCGCGCGGCTCCAAGGCCACGCTGTCACGATCTCGTCGCTTGAGTGGCGCTGACAATCCCGCCAGTCTTGGCAAAGACCAAGACCGGAGGGGGGCGATGCAGGCGATCCTGAGCAATCAACGCTATTACTTTTTTGCAGGCATGATCGGGCTTGCGCTCGTCTCGCTGGGCCTCAGCGCGTGGAGCCTGTGGTTCCTCCTGCCCTTTCTGGCCTTCACGGCACTCTCGCTGCTTGGGGTCTATGACGTCACCCAGACGCGCCATGCGATCCTGCGCAATTACCCCGTGCTGGGGCATATGCGGTTCATCTTCGAAGGCATCCGGCCCGAGATCCGCCAGTACCTGTTGGAGAACGATCAGGACGAAGAACCCTTCAGCCGCGAGCAGCGCTCGATCGTCTATCAGCGCGCCAAGGGGCAGGAGGACAAGCGGCCCTTCGGGACCAAGCAGGAGGTTTATCAGGAAGGCTATGCCTGGCTGAACCATTCCATGCAGCCGCGGCATCTGGAGGATTGGGATTTTCGCGTCAAGATCGGCGGCGCGGACTGCACCCAGCCCTATTCGGCCTCGGTCTACAACATCTCGGCCATGAGCTTTGGCGCGCTGTCGGCCAATGCCATATCGGCGCTCAACAAAGGGGCCAAGGCCGGCGGGTTTGCCCATGACACCGGCGAGGGCGGCATAAGCCGGTATCACCGCGAGGGCGGCGGCGATCTGATCTATGAGATCGGGTCGGGCTATTTCGGCTGCCGCACCGATGAGGGCCGCTTCGATCCCGACCGGTTTGCCGCCCAGGCGACGAACGACCAGGTCAAGATGATCGAGATCAAGCTCAGCCAGGGCGCCAAGCCCGGTCATGGCGGCATGCTGCCCGCCTCCAAGATCAGCCCCGAGATTGCCGAGGCGCGCGGCGTGCCGATGGGCCGCGACTGCATCTCGCCCGCCGCGCATTCGGCCTTTTCCACACCCATCGAGATGATGAAGTTCATCGCCCAGTTGCGGGCCCTTTCGGGTGGCAAGCCGGTGGGCTTCAAGCTCTGCATCGGCCACAGGCGGGAATTCATGTGCATCGTCAAGGCGATGCTGGAGACCGGGATTGAGCCCGATTTCATTGTGGTCGATGGCAAGGAGGGCGGCACCGGCGCGGCACCGCTGGAATTTGCCAACCATATCGGCATGCCGCTTTTTGACGGGCTGAGCTTTGTGCACAACACGCTGCGCGGCGCGGGCCTGCGCGGGCTGATCCGCATCGGCGCGGCGGGCAAGCTGATCACCGCCTTTGACATCGCCCGTGCCTCGGCCCTGGGCGCGGACTGGGCGAATTCGGCCCGCGGCTTTATGTTCGCGGTCGGCTGCATCCAGGCCCAGGCCTGCCACACCAATGCCTGCCCGGTCGGGGTGGCCACGCAGGACCTGCTGCGCCAGCGCGCCATCGATGTGGGCGACAAAAGCCAGCGGGTCGAGCGGTTTCACCGCAACACGCTCAAGGCGCTGGCCGAGCTGGTCGGCGCGGCCGGGCTCACGCATCCGGGCGAGCTGCAGCCGCGGCATTTCATGGTGCGCACGCATTCGGGCTCGACCCAGGCCGGCGACGAGGCCTTCCCCTGGATGCCTGACGGGTTCCTGATCCGCGGCGAGGAAGATCCCCGCGGCTATCTTAAGCGCTGGAACCGGGCCCGGGCCGACAGTTTTGCGGCGATCGACTGAGCCTTCGCGCGTGGGCGGCCGTCCGGCCGGTCATCAGCTTTCGGGCCGGTTGGCCATCTGCACCTGCGCGATCCGCCCGCCATCGCGGGTCGAGAGCAGGATCTGCCCCCCGTCGCGCAGCGCCACCCGTCCGCCCAGGGCAATGGTCTCGCCGCTGGCAAGATCGCGCAGGTCGGGCAGGTTTTCATTGACCAGCCACCACGCGGCACCCTGACGCTCCACCCGGGCCAGCCGGTCGAACTCCTCGGGCGCCAGCCGCTCGGTGGGCATCACAAAGCGGGTCTCATGCCAGCGATAGAGCCCCACCTCCTCATGGATCACCACACGATGCCCGTCGGGGCGGAACGACCCCTCGCCGCGCGAGGAGTAAAGGTTGAGGAGCGGGAACGGACCGTCCGGCGGGGTGGCGCAAAGCGGGCAGCGCGGATGGGCGCTGCCGTCATAGACATAGCTGCCCATCTCGCAGCTTGGGTTTCCGGTCGGCAGCAAAAGATCGGTGGTCAGGATCAGCGCCCGCTCCCATTCATCGGCGGTCGGGCGGCGTGCCGGGTCATGCAGCCCGTCGACAAAGGCGCGCCGGAAGAGCGGCGCCAGCAGCGGCCCGCAGATCGTGTGGGGCAGCCGCCCGGTATCGGCCCAGGGCATGGCGGTCTTGCGGACATCCGTAAGATCGACCCGGTTCGAGGCATCCTCGGGATGCTCGATCCAAAGCGCGCGCGGCCCCATGGCCAGCATCTCATCGCGCGCCGTGTCCTCGGGGTCGTGGATCTTGCCGCCCTGCAGGGGATGCCGGCCCAGCAGATACATGTAGATGAGCACCGCCAGCGCATGGCGGTCGGTGTCGATCGACGGCATGATCCGCGCCGGATCGCCCACCGGCAGGTCCTGGCCCGCCACCACCTCGGGCGCGATGAAATCGGGCGTGCCGACCACGTCGGGCGGGTATTTGCCCGGCACCACCAGCCCGTCGATGTCAATGATGCAGGCGGTGCCTGAAATCGGATCGACCAGCACATTCTTGTAGCTCAGGTCGGAATGGGCGAGGCCGGCCGCATGCAGCCGCCGCACCGCCCGCGCAATGGAGATTGAGATGCGCAGATAGTCGATCCACTGCCCACGCTCGGAGGGGTCGAGAAAGCTCTGCCGGTGATGGGCCGAGGCAAACCATTTGCCCTCCTTCTCGCGGCCCCGAATGCCCAGCATGTCATTGTTGACCGACCCGGTGCCGAACAGGAACTGCGCCTGAAAGGCCGGCACCAGAATGGCAAACCGGCCGTTCCAGGTGAGCGTGTCCCGCGGCCAGCGGTAAAGCTCGGCCAGTTCGCCGCCGCCCGGACCCTCGAGGATGCGCGGACGGTGCATGTCGATCAGCGCCTCGATACGCGCGCGGCCGGCCTCGCCCAAAGGTTCGCGAAAGACCGCCACCACATCTGAGCCGCTCGCGGTGCGATAGACATCCTTCATGGTGCCGCTGGCAATCGGCTCGGGCAGGAACTCCACCGCCTCGCCGCGATCGGTGGTCTGGCGGATCATTCCGCATCCTCCGATGGCGGGGTGGTCCCCGATGGCGGGGTGGTCCCCGATGGTGGGACGGGCTCCGAAGGCGGGGCGGGCGACAGAATGACGATCGAGCGGTCGTCATGCTCGCCCTGCACCCGAAAGTTGAGCCAATCGCAGAGCGCCGCGGCGTCCAGACCGCCGATCTCGGACCAAAGCCTGCGCCATTGCGCGGGATCGCCCTCATCGACCGGGGCCGGAAACTGCGCGTCCGACACCCCGTCGGTCATCAGGCAGAAGCCCGCGAGGCCAGGCAGGGTTGCAACGCGCGCCCGGGCCTCGGCCGCGGCCTGCGGCGAGAGAAACCGGGTCTGGCCGGCAAACTCGCCGCCATCGGCCTCCATCAGGGCCAGCACGCCCTCGCCATCCCAGATTGCGGCCAGCCCGTCACCCACCGCGGCGCAGCCGGCCTGCCAGCCCTCCATGCCGCCCCCGGTTGTGCCCGATGCCGCATCCGGCACGGGGCGCAGCGCGCCCAAGATCAGCGTGGTGGCAAAACTCTCGACCGGGCGGGCCTCGCGCTCGGCCAGATCGCCCAGCGCAGCGGCGGCCTCCTTCAGCCCGGCGACGAGCCACTCGGCAGGCGCGTGGTCATGCGTGACCCCCGCGCGCATCGCGTCGAGCGCTGCTTCCACCGCCACCCGGGCGCCCTCGCGCGACAGTTCGGCACTGCCGGCACCGTCGGCCACGGCCGCCAGCGTCCAGGGGCCGGCCTGGGCGATGCCCGTTGCATCCTCGCGATGCGCCCCGGCATGCGCGTGCTTGCGCCCCCGGCGGCTGGCCATGCGGGCAAGGACCGGCCCGGTGAGCGTGCCGAATGCCGTGTCGGGCCGGGCAAAGGGGGCGTCCTGATCCGAAGCGATGTCCTGCCACAGCGCCCAGGGATCGGGGCTGATCGGCAAATCGAGCGTGAGCTCGGCCGCCGCGCCATCCGCACAGATGCCCTGAATGCGCAGCGTGAAGAACCCGTCCGCCACCGGCGTGCCATGCAGACGCA
>JBCBKN010000054.1:0-15589 GCA_038521775.1 Pseudomonadota bacterium
ACCAGCCGGTCGATGCGGGTGAGCTCGACGCGCAGCGATTTTTGCATGCGCGGCTTTTCGGCCGCCGCCGCACCGCTGTCGCGCTTTGCCGAAGCGGGGGCCGCGCCCTTGTCCTCGGGCTTGGCCGTGGCTGTGGCTGTGGCCGCGGCGCTGGCGGCGGCTTCGGGCTTGGCTGCGGGCGCGGCTGCGCCATTCGCGCCGGCCGCCGGTGTATCCACCCCGCCATGCCCGCCCGACGCTCCGGTCCCGGGGCCGTCGGCACCCGGCGGCGGCTCGTCGCCCTCCTCCCGGATCACCGCGAAATCGGCGATATGGGTGTAGATCTCCAGGCTTTCGAGCAGCGCCTCGGGCGGCACCTCGCTTTCAAAGGTCAGATGCCAGGTCAGCCCGCCCTCATCGAGCCCGAGATCGGCCGGGGCGGGGATCGCCTCGGGCGCGGTCGCGCCGACGAGCCCCAGCGGCTTGAGCGCCCGGATCATTTTCAGCGGGTCATGCCCGGCGCGCATGAAACCGTCAGCCGGGGTCACCGCCAGGCCGAAGGAGAAGCTTTCGGGCAGCGCGGCCTCGGGCTCGGCGGCCGGCGCGTCGGCCTTGGCGGCTGCGGGTTCGGGCGCGTCGAGCCCGCCCATTTCGCGCAGCTCACCCAGCACCCGCTCGACCCGATCGGCCGGCAGATCGCCGCCATCGCGGGCATGTTCGACGAGAATTGCGATCACATCGCCGGCCCGCTGCAAGAGCGCGCAGACATCGGACGCAATCGCCAGGCTGCCCGAGCGGATCTGGTCCATCACCGTCTCAAAGACATGCGCAAAGCCGATCAGCTCGGAAAACCCGAACGCCGCCGCGCCGCCCTTGATCGAATGGACCGCCCGGAAGGCGGCATTCACGGTCTCTTCATCGCCCGAGCCGTCGGTCAGCTCATCGAGCCGGTCCTGCAGATCGACCAGCAGCTCGGCGCATTCATTGAAGAAGATGGCCTGATATTCGGCGATCTCATCGCTTGCCATGTGTGCCTCACGCCAGCTGGTCGATCAGACGCAGCACTGTGGCCGGGTCGAAGGGTTTGGTGAGCCAGCCGGTCGCCCCGACCTCGCGCGCGCGGGTCTTCAGCCGGTCTGCCGTCTCGGTGGTCAACAGCAGCATCGGCAGGCCCTGCCCATCCTCCTCCTGGCGGGCGGCCTCGATGAAGTCGAGCCCGTCCATCACCGGCATGGTCAGATCGGTGATCACGATGTCGGGCTTGTGGGCGCGCAGCTGCTCAAGCGCCTCCTGCCCGTTTGCGGCCTCGACCACATTATGTCCCGCGCCGCGCAGGCAATCGCACAGCATGTTGCGAAGGCTGACGGCATCATCAACGGCAAGCACGCATTTCATTGGCCGAACTCCATCTTCATAAGGTCCTGAAACAGGCCGAGATCCGAAAACGCATCGACAAAGGCCGGGCTGGGCCGGATCAGCCGGATCTTGGCCGCCTCGGGGCTGCGCGCGCGCACAAGGCTTGCCAGCACCAGCGCAAAGCCCGTCGAAATCTCCACCACCGCCTGGGCATCGAAGCTGCGGGGCGCGTCGGGATCGCTGTCGGCAAGCTCGTCGAGCAAAAGCTGGGCCTCGCGCAGCGCCAGCCGGGCCGGCAGCACATGCAGGGTCGGCTCCTCGGCGGCGGCCGGATCGTCGGATCCAGCGTCACCCGCGGCCGCCGGCGCCTCACCGTCCTCGGCCAGGTCCGTGAGGCCGTCATCGCCGCCCGGCGCATCGGTCGGGTCGCTCTCCGCCGCGTCGCTCTCCGCCGCGTCGCTCTGCACCGAGTCGGGCTCCGCCGCGTCGCTGTCCGACAAGCTGCCGTCTGACAAGCTGCCGTCTGACACGCTGCCGTCTGACAGGGCGTCGGGCGCCTTAGCGCCGGCCTCTGCCTCCAGAGCGTCATCTGCCAGCTCTGCACCCAGTTCGGCGCCCAGGTCTGCACCCAGATCTGCGTCCAGTTCGGCCCGGGCCGGCGCCGGCATCTCGTCCGGCGCCTCGGCCGGTGCGATTGCCTCTGCCGGGACAGCTTCGTCCATCGCCGTCATTTCCGCCTCCGTTCCTTGAGCACCTGGCGCAGCGCGCCCTGCAAATCCGCGCTGGGGGGATCGCTGAGTTTGATCGCCTTGCGCGCCTCGCGCGCGCCCAGCCGCCCCACGGCCAGCGGCGTGTCGATCTTGCTGGGCAGCACCAGCTCGACCCGGCTGCGCACCGTGTCGGGCAGCATGAGCATGTCGCCGGCCTTCCAGTCCTGCACCGTGCCGATGTCGAAATGCTCGCGGTGCAAAATCGCATGCAGCCGGAGCGGGGCGTCGCGCGCGGCCTGCAGCATGCGCCGCGCCCAGATGTCGCTTTGCGTGTCGACGCCGGTGTTCTCGGGGCGCTCGCGCTGCGCCTCGGCCTTGACGGTGTCGAGCACCGAGAGCGGCACGATGAGGTCAAGCTCGCCCGAGCGCGCCGCCTCGCCGATATCAAGCGCCACATTGATCGCCAGCACATCGGCATTTTCCGGCGCGATGCGGGCCATGTTCACATGCTGCTCGAACTTGCGCATCCGCATCCGTTCGATATGCGGCACCTCAAGATTGACCCGCAGCGCCTCGGCAAACCCGTCGAGCAGCCCGTCGACGAAATCCTTGCACAGCGCACAGTCAAGCGCGGTGATCGAGCGGGCGGTCGGCACCGGCGAGGTCTCCGAATTGCCGCCCATGCGCAGATCGATGATGTGGTAGATGAGATCGTTGGAGATGTTGACGAGTGCCGCGGTGGTGGCCCCGGGCACCTCGACCACGCCCAGCATGGCCGGCACCGGGATGCCTTCGAGCACGCGCGAGAGCTTGCGCACCTCGCAGCCCAGAATGATCGAGCTCGTCATGGTGTTGAGCACGCGGCGCAGCCGCTCATCGAGCAGCTTGGCGAAATCCTCGCCGATCTCCTCCACATGCGGGATCGGCGGCCGGCTGACCTTCACACCGCTGATTTTGCGGGAAATGACGCTCTCGCCCTGCATGGCCGCCCCTTCATGGGCCTGTCTGGGGACAGGCCGACGCCGCGCCGAGATCACCCCGCCGGCGGGTTTCGGCAGGCACATTCGGGGCAATCGGTTGCCTTCCCATTAAGCGCGTGCGGAATTCGCGTTGAATTTTGTGCGTCCGGCCGGTCGGCGGGCGCGGGCGGCAACCGCGCGGCAAGATTTCCGCGCCAGGGTGGTGCGGCGGGCGGCAGGTCCCGCCAGCCAGAACGGGGGCGGCATGGCCGGCAAGGGGGACAATCTGCGCCCCATCATCAAGCGCAAGAAAAAGGTCGAGGGCGGCGGGCATCATGGCGGTGCCTGGAAGGTCGCCTATGCCGATTTCGTGACCGCGATGATGGCGTTTTTCCTGCTGATGTGGCTGCTCAATGCCACCAGTGAGGAGCAGCGCCAGGGCATTGCCGATTATTTCAGCCCGACGATCCCGGTGGCCAAGATCTCCGGCGGCGGGGACGGCATTTTCGACGGTGAGACGCTGAGCGCGGATGATCAGCTGACCGAGAGCAATCTGGGCGCAAAGGATCCCTATCGTTCGGACGGGCCGGAGAGCAATGACGAGGATGCCGCGCGCGAGGCCGAGGATGCGGTCTTTGCGGAGATCGAGAATCTGCTCAAGGGCAATACCGGCGAAAGCACCATTGCCGACCCGCTGATCGAGCATATCACCACCCGGGTCACCGATGAGGGTCTGATCATCGAGATCTTCGACCGCGACGGCCCGCCGCTTTTTGCGCCCGGCACCGCCGAGCCCTCGCTCAAGCTTGCCGCGATCCTGGAGCTGGTCGCCGAGATCGGCGGGCTGATCACCAATGCCGTGGCGGTCGAAACCCACACCGATGCGCTGCCCTTTGCCGGGCCCGGATATGACAATTGGGACCTGTCGACCGATCGCGGCCATGCCGCGCGGCGGATCCTGCTGGCCGGCATCGACGTGGCGCGGTTCCGCCGGGTGACCGGCAAGGGGCCCTCGGAGCTTGCCGTGCCCGACGATCCTTTTGCGCCGCAGAACCGGCGCCTGCTGGTGACCTTCCTGCGCACCACCGGGCTTGGCAAATAGCGGCGGCCGGCGCGGCTGCCCAGCGGCTCCGAGGGCTCGCCCCGGGCTGAAAAGCGCTGGTCCCGTGAGCTGCGTTGCGAAAATCGCCCAGAGGCATGGGCCAGATGACCTGGCCTAAGACACCTGGACCAAAGACCTGATCAGACGGGCGCGCCGGTTGCCTGCGCAAGGCGGGCTCACCGATCGGGCTGACCCGAAAACCCGGCCGGTAGACCCGGCATGAAGACCTGACCGGAAGATCTGACCAGAAGACCTGGCCGGAAGATCTGACCAGAAGATCTCACCGGGCGGGCCGGGCCTCCAGACCGGCTCGCCAGATCGGGCCTCCAGACCGGGCCGCCAAGCCGACCAGCCAGAGGCCGCGCCTTCCCAACCACATCCACAAGTGCCACCGCCCCGGCAAGCCGCGCGCCGAACGCGGCACACCGCCGCCATTTCCGGGGCGCGGCGCAGCGATACAAGGAGGATTGGCCGAAGCCGGTCGGGGCCTCCTGGACCGCCTCAGATCGCCCGGAGGGTTCTCCGATGGTCGCTTGGCGTTCGCAGCGGTGCGCTGCGCGCCGACCCTGCTGCCAGCTAGGGGGTCGCATGCTTGCCGGTTTGGCTTCGCGGCCGCGACGCGATCCGTCTTCCGCTGGCAGTCCGGGCGTAGCTGCTGTGCCGGTTTCTACCCCCCGGCGCTGAGCCCGTCTCCGGGCCCATCTCCCGGCCTATTTCTGGGCACGTTGTTGCGCCGTCTCTGAGCCCGTCTCTGAGCCCGTCGGTGCGTCTGTCTCTGGGCCCATCATCCCGCCTAGCGGGACCGCGGCCGGCCGGGAAACACCCCCACAACCGCCATATCGGCACGGCCGGCGACGGCCCTCTCGGCCGGTATGGAGACGGAACTGTTCCGCTCCGGATCGCCCGGGCCCGGATGCGCGTGGGATGGCGCGCCCGGTTGGCCCTCCGCCGTCGCAGCCTGCTGCATGGCATGGGGCACGGTGTGGGGCTGCGCCGGGTTGGGCTGTGCCGAGTTGGGGGCATTGGACCCCATGGCGGGGGATGTGGCAAACACCGCACCGTCCTGCGCTGCGGCCGCGATCGGACGGACCGGCGCCATCGGGGCAGGAGCGGCGGGATGGGCCGGGCCTGCCGGAGCAACCTCGGCCGGCATCTGCGGCATCCGGGCGGCCTCGAGGCCCGCGGCGACGGCCCCGGCCAGCTGCGCCTCAAGGCGCTCGCGCAGCCGCTGCTCGGTCTCGGCCAGGGCTTTGCCGACCTCCGCGCCGACGATCCCGGGCAGGGTTTGGGGCAGTGCCGTCTCCAGCGTTTCGCGTGCGGCGGTCGCCGCTTCGCTGCGGGCCAGCGGCTGGGCGGCCTCGCGCGCGGCCGCAGCAATGCGCTCAGCCGCACCGGCCATATGTTCGGCAACCGCCGCTTCGGCGGCTGCGGCCGCGCGGTCCTGGGCTGCCTGCAAGAGCGCGGCGGCCTCGTCGGCCAGGGTCGCGGCCATGCTCTCGCGCGCGGCATCGACGGCCGTGGCAATGGCCTCGTCCTGGCCGGAGGTTGCGCTTTCCAGCGCATCGCGCAGCTCCTGGCCCGCCGTGCCCGCCTCGGCCTGAAGCTCCTCGCGCGCGGTGTCGACCGCGGCGGCGATTTCGGCGCGCAGCTGGGCCGCACGCTCATCAATCACCCGCTCAAGCCGCGCATCGAGCGCCTGCCCGGTTGCCGCATCCAGGGTCTGGCGCAGGTTTTCGGTCGCCTCGGCCTGCTGTTCGGCCTGCACATCGATGCGGTGCGAGAAGGCGGCGATCTCGGCCTCGGCCGCATCGAGCGCGCGCCGCGTGGCGGCGGTGCGGGCCTGGCCGGCCCGGTCATTGCGCGCCAGCCGGGCGGCCAGCCACAGACAGGCAATGGCCGCGCCGAACGCGCCGGCTGCGAGGAACAGATCGGCCAGGCCGAGGCCGAAGACGAGGTCGGACACGGACATGGGGGGCCCTTTTCTGCCAATGCGCCGGGGCGCAGAGTGGACCGCGCTGCTTAACCCCGCGTAAACCGTGCCAAAACGGGCCGGGTCCCCAATATGCCGGGAGGCTGCGCCGGCGCTGACGGCCCGGGGCGCGGGTGGGCCCCTGCCCTGGGCCTGGTTGGCGCGCGCTACTGGACCACGAACTCCGCATGCAGTGCGCCGGCGGCCTTGATCGTCTTGAGAATGTCGATCATGTCGCGCGGCCCGACGCCGAGCGCGTTGAGACCTTCGACCAGCGCGGCCAGGGTGACGGCATCCTCGACCACCGCAAGCTCGGTGCCCTCGGCCGCGTCGATCTCGGCATCCGTGCGGGGCACGACCACGGTCTCGCCATTGCGCGAAAAGGGGTTGGGCTGGGCCACGACCGGGGCCTCGCGCACCCGCAGCGTGAGATTGCCCTGAGCAATGGCGATGCGGCTGATGCGCACATCATCGCCCAGCACGATGGTGCCGGAGCGCTGATCGACCACCACGCGCGCGGGCTGGTCGGGGGTGACGGGGATGGTTTCGAGCCGGGCGATGAGCTCGGCCGGCGGCAGGCCGGCCACGCTGAGATCGAGATGCACGGTGCCGCTGTCCTGCATCGCGGCGAGCACCCGCCCGAAGCGCTGGTTGATGGCATGGGCAATGCGCGCGGCGGTGGTGAAATCGGGATCGCGCAGCGCCAGGCGCAGCGTCGTGACAGTGGCAAAATCGAACGCCACCTCCCGCTCGACCCGCGCCCCGCCGGGGATGGTGCCGGCCGTGGGCACCCCTTCGGTGACGGTTTCGGCCGCGCCCTCGGCGACCACCCCGCCGGCCAGCACGCCGCCCTGGGCAACCGCATAGATCTGCCCGTCCGCCGCATTGAGCGGGGTCATGATGAGCGTGCCGCCCAAAAGCGAGCTGGCATCGCCGATCGCCGAGACCGTGACATCGATGCGGCTGCCGGCCCGGGCAAAGGGCGGCAGGGTGGCGGTCACAAACACCGCCGCGACATTGCGCGGGCGGAACTGTTCGCCGGTGACATTGACGCCCAGCCGCTCCAAAAGATTGGTCAGCGCCTCTTCGGTGAAGGGGCTGTTGCGCAGCCCGTCGCCGGTGCCGTTCAGCCCCACCACCAGCCCATAGCCGATCAGATCGTTGCCGCGCACCCCGTCGATGGTCACCAGATCCTTGATCCGCGCGGTGGTGGCCTGCGCCGGCGGGGCGGGGGCGAGCAGGAGTGCAAGGGCGGCAAGCCCGGCGCAGAGTTGCGACAGACAGCGCCCCGCCCTGTGCCCCGCCCTGCGCCGCACCCTGACCCGCGCCCGGGTCCACATCATCGTCATCGGGCCTCTCCTTGCCGTTCTGGCAGGCCGTTTTGCGCCGCGGCGGCTCTGCGCCGCCCCGCGGTCAGCGCAGGAAGTTGGTCAGGCTGAGCCCGGCCAGCCGTGCGGTCACCGCATAGACGCTTTGCATCTGGGCCTCGAGCGCCTGGAACTCGCTGGCCGCCTCATAGGGGTCGCGCGCGACCATACGCGCCCGCGCGATCTCGGTGGCGCTGCGCTCGGCCGCCGTGCGGGTCAGCGCATCCTCGATCCGGGCCTGGTCGCTGCCCAAAGCGGCGCGGATGTCGGTGATGCCGTCGGCCGCCCCGATCAGCCGCGTGGCCCCGGCGGCGAGCACCGCCTCGGTCTCAACAAGGCCTGCCGTGGCAATGGGATGCTCGACCCCGATGACCAGCGTTGCCAGCCCCTGGAGCACGCTGCGGATCTCGGCCTCATCGCCGCGCCGGCCATAGTCAAGCCGGGTGTCATTGCCAAGCTCGACCGCCGGCGCAACCGCCGCATCGCCCAGAAACCCTGTGGTTTCGAACCCGCCGCCCGCGGCGTTGAAATAATCGTCGATCGCGGTCAGCGCGTCGGCCACGGTGGTGGTGGCATCGACGGCCAGGGCGATCTGGGCCAGGATCGTCTCGCCATCGGCGAGGGCTGCGCTGTCAGTGGCCGCCCCGGCAAAAAGGCTGCGCCCGGCAAAGCTGCTGTTGAGCGCGGTCACCGCGGCCGAGAACGCATCGCGCGCGGTGTCGCCATGGATGCGCGCATCGCGGATATCGCCCAGCCCCAGCGCGCCGGTGATGTCGAGCCCCAGCGTGCCCAGGCTCGCCTCCAGATCGGCAAGCGCGTTCTGGCTGGCCTCGGCGCGGGCATCGGCCAGGGCCAGCCGGTCGCCGCGCGCGGTGAGCCGGCCGAGCTTGTCCTCGATCGCATAAAGCCGGGCGAGATCGCCGCCCGAGGCGGCATAGAGGTCATGGGCCCGCCCGGTGGTGATCTCGACCGAGACATCCTCCATGCGCAGGCGCATCTCAGCGCCGCCGCGCTGCAGGCCGAAACCGGTGAGAAGGTCGGGAACGCTGCTGATCATGGCTCAGATCTCCAAAAGCCGCCGCATCAGAAAATCGACGGTCTCGATCACACGGGCATTGGCCGCATAGTTCTGCTCGATCTTGAGCAGGCGCTGCAGCTCGGCATCGCTGTCAACCGCGGTCACCGAGAGCTCGGCCGAAACCCGGGCGGCCTGATCGCCGGCGCGGTAGCCGGTCTCCTGCTCGGCCCGGGCGGCATTGCCCTGCAGCACGGCCGCCACCTCGCCGGCAAGCCCGGCAACCGAATGATTGCCGGCAATGCCGCTGGCCGCCGGGGCCGGGGCGACCGCCTTGACCGCATCGGTGAGGGCGGTGAGCAGGGTGTCGTCGCCCGCCACCCCTTCGGCCGCGGCGGCCAGACCGTCGCGCAGCCGAAACAGCGCCCCGCCCTGGTCGGGATCGGCCGCGGCATTGATCGCGAGCCGGCCGGCCAGCCCCGCCTCATTGGCCGCGACATAGGCCCCGCCGGCATCGGTAAAGAGCCCCGCCCCGCCGGCATCGACATCGACCGCCTCCAGCCGCTGCATCAGATCGCCGGCCAGCGCGTCGAGCCGGGCATTCGCGTCCACCCCGACATAATCGCGCAGCGCAAAGGCCGCCTCGAGCGTGCCGCCATCGAGCCGGCCGCCGCCCGCGCCGGTGACCAGCGCCTGGCCGCTGATGGTGATCTCGGACAGGGCGCCCGAGGCCACCGTCATGTCGGCGGTCACAATCGCGGTGGCGGTGAAGGCGAGCGTCTGGGCGGCGCCGTCGATCAGCACCGTGCCGCCGGTGGTGTAAAGCGCCACCTCGCCGTTTTCGCGATTGGCGATGCGCACCGGGGTGATGGTGTTGATCTCATCGATCAGCCCGGCCCGGGCATCGAGCAGTGCCGAGCGGTCGAGATCGAGCACGGTGAGCTGGCGGATGCGGGTGTTGAGCTCCTCGATCTCGGCAAGATTGGCGTTCACCCGGTCGACCTGGCGGGCAATGGCGGCATCGGCATCGCGCCGGACCGTCGCCACCTCGTCGGAGGCATCCGAAAACGACTGGGCAAACCGCTTTGCCGCCTCCAGCAGCCCGGAACGGGCGGCATCGGATTCCGGCGTGTCGCGGGCCAGCTCCAGCGCCGCCTCAAAGGCCCGCGCGCGGCCGGCAAACCCCGATGGATCCTCCGGATCGCCCAGCCGGTCGGCCAGAAGCTGCTGGCCCGCGCCCAGATCGGCCGCCCGCCCATAGGCGGCATCGGCCGCCCGGCGATCGGCGGTGGCGCGCGGGTCGGCGGCGCGCGAGATCCCCTCCAGCGCCACGCCATAGCCATAGCCGTCGAGCACCCGGCTCGACACATCGAGCCCGCGCCGGGCATAGCCCTCGGTCAGCGCATTGGCGATGTTGTTGGAGACAATCTCGGAGGACCGGCTGGTCGCCACGAGGCCCGAATAGGCAATCGACAGGGCAGAAGAGAGGCTCATCTCGCGGCTCCTTCAGGCGGGTGCGCGCCGCACCCGCATCACGACATCAGCGCTTGAGGTTGGTGGTTTCCTGCAGCATTTCGTCGACGGTCTGGATGATCTTGGCATTCGACGAATAGGCACGCTGGGTCTTGATGAGATCGGTGAGCTCGGCGGCCACATCGGTCGTGGATTCCTCCAGCGCATAGCCCACCGTCGCCCCGGCCGGGCCGCTGCCCGGATCCCACAGATAAAGCGGGCCCGATTCGGTCGAGATCTGGAAGGTCTGCGCGTCATCCGCGCCCAAGCCGTTGAAATTGGGCACGATGCCGACCGGGATCTTGTAGATCGTGCGGGTAAAACCGGTGTTGTAGATGGCCGTCAGATTGCCGGTCTCATCGATCTGGGTTTCGACCAGAGTGCCGGCGGGCGAGCCGTCGCGGTCAACCTTGAAGGGCGAGAACTGCTCATCGAGCTGGATGAGATTGTCATTGTCGCCCGGCGCGCCAATGTCGAGATCGATGGTGTCGCCGCTGGTCAGGTTGAGCGTCAGAATGCCGGTCGTCGCGTCGTAATCGGCGACATTGGCCCCCGCCACGGTGTCGAGATTGCCGCCATTGCCGGCGGTGTCGTTAAAGGTGATGGTCAGCGTGGAAATCAGCCCGCCGGCATCGGAGATCGCCATGGTCCATTCATTGTCGGCCGCCCCGGTGGGGGTGTAGGCGATGTCGAGCTGCCGAACCGAGCCCAGATTGTCGTAATACTCCACCGGCTGGGTGGTCGTCGCGCCGGGTGCTGCGGCAATCACCGCGGCCTGGGCATCGGCGGCCGGCAGGTTCACGCCCAGCGAGATCTCGGTCGTGGGCTCGGCGGCCAGCCCGCGCGGCACCTGCACCGGCACCAGGGCGGCGGTGGTGTCGCGCGGCACATTGGGAATGGTGCCATCGGCATTGGCCTGCCAGCCCAACAGCACCAGCCCGGTCGGCGTGGTCAGATAGCCCTGCTCATCGGGCCGGAACGACCCGGTCGGGGTGAGGTTGAAGGGCGGCGTCGGGTCGCCCGAATTGACCGCCGCCAGCGTGGTGACCGGCAACATGCCCAGCCCGGCCACGGCAATGTCGGTGGGGTTGTTGGAGGTGGTCAGCCCGCCCTTGGCGTCGATATCGCGATAGGCGGTCATGCGCACCCCGCCGGCGGTGTAAAGCCCCGGCGCGTCCGAGACCACCAGCGAGGAGAAATCCGCATCCGCGCGTTTGTAGCCATTGGTCTCGGAATTCGCGATGTTGTCAGAGATCGTCGACAGCTTGCTGGCATTGGCAAACAGCCCCGAGACGCCGGCATTGAGCGAGGAGGAAATCGTCATGGTGGTCCCTTCTGGTTTACGCGCCACTCCCACATCCCGTGCCGCACCGCCCGGCAGGCGTTTTGGCGCAGGGCCGTTAATGTCGGGCTAAACCGACAATTCGATCTTTTTGCCCCGGGCCACACCGTCCCCCCACCGCGCCCCCCGCCTCGCCCCCATTCTCGCCCCAGGCCACGCAGCCCCCTATTCCCGGCTTGCCTGCCCGGGCCACAGCGTTAACGGCGCGTTTACCTTCCTCGGCGACGGGTTGACGGGCTGGGCGACAGGCGCTCGGGCGCAGGGCGCCTGCGGGCCCCGTCCGGCGCAGAGACCAGATCAGGACCGCGGGGTGCGAGGATGTCCAGGCAGGGGAACGCGTCATCCCAGGCGGATGGGTCCAGCACCGGGCCAAACGCTGGACCAAGCGCCACACCTGACGCCGGGCACCGGGATGGCGGCCATGCCGGGCGCATCAGCGCGGCCGTGGCGGGAAGCGCCGACGCGCCGGAGCGCGCGGGATGGGATGCGCCCGAGGATCTGGCCAAGCGTCTGGCCGGGGCGGGGCTGATCGATCATGAGCTTTGCGCCGCCGAGGCGGCGGAGCCGGCCGATCCGCAGCGCGGGACCGGCCCGGACAGCGCCAAGGAGGATGCCCCGGAGAGTGCCAGAGAAGGCGTCCCGGAGAGCCCGGCCTCGGCCCTTGCGGCAGACCAGATCCAGGCACGCGATGCAGCCCTGCGCGCCGCGCTTGGCGGCAGTGTCGAGGGCCCTTTCTTCCGCCTCGGCCTCTGCCGCTACGGGGTCCGGGCCGGGCCGGATCCGGCAGCGCTTGCCGCCCGTCTCACGGCTGAGCTGCGCGCGGCCGGCTGCGGCGGAAGCTGGCGGCTGGTGCGCCGCGCCCCACCTGTCGATGCGGCGGGCCACGCCACCGATCCCGATCCCGCGCATGCGCTGCTCGGCGCGGCGGCCCGGCATGGCCAGCGCATCGCGCAGCAAAGCTGGGGGGTCTCGGCACAGCTGGTGCTCGATGCCGGGCTTGCCTTGGCCGCAGCGGAGTGGACCGCGGCCGAACTGACCGAGGCCGGGCTTGCCGGGGGGTGTCCAAAGAACGCGGGCGCGGGTGCAGCCGGGGCGCACCTGAAGGACCCTGCCCGGGACGACGCCCTGATCGCCCCGGCCGCTCCCCCTCCGGCCGCCTCTCCGGCCGATCTGGAGGCCGCCCTTGCCCCGATCGCCGCCCAGATCGCGCAGATCGCCGCCCAGGCGGCGCCTGCCCCTGCGGATTCTGCTCCCGGCGCATCGGGCGCTGCGGCCGAAGGGCCGGACCTGCAGACCGCCATTGCCCGGCTTGAGCGGCTGCGCGGCGCGTTTCAGGGCCAGTTCCGGCGGCTCGATGCGCAATGCGGCGCGCTTGAGACCGCCGCGGGGCGCTTTACCGATGCCGGGCTGCTGCCCGCAGACCCCCTCCAGCCTGGGCGCCGCGGCACCGGGCCCAAAGCGGTCGGGCGCGCGCGTGCGGGCGCGCCAACAGCCTCCGCGCTCATCGGCGGGCCGGACGGATCGGCCCCGGGTGGCGTGCAGCCGAGCGACACGCCGGCCTGGGCGACGGCTTTGCTCTCGGCGCTCTCCGCCCGCGAGGCGGCCGAGGCGGCACGCAGCACCCAGATCGCCAACGAGATCGGCAATCTGCGGCTGATCCTGACCGGGCTGCGCGACCGGCTGCGCGGTCTTGAGGCCGGGCTCTCGCAGGCGCCGGCGCCCGGTGCGGTCCTGCCCGCGGCCGACATTCCGGCCCGAAACGCCGAGTTGGCCGAGGGTCCAACCACGGGCCCAACCGCGGGCTCAACCACGGGCTCAACCCCGGGCCTGACCATGGACCCGGACCTGGCCTCAGACAGAGACCTGGCGCCGGACCAGCCCGCCCCGGGCCCAATGCCCCAACGCGGCGCAAACCTGCGCGGGCGCCCAAAGACAGCACCAGACGCGCCGCAGATACTCGCGCCGGTTCACGGGCCGCCGGACCCGCACATGGCAGTATCGGGTGCGGGATCGGGGCCGGTATCGGGGCCAGGACCGGGGCCACGTCCTTCCGCGCGCGATCTGACCCAACCCGGCGACCCGAACAACGTCATTCCGGCAATCGCCGGTGCCGCGAGGCCCGCTGCGACAGGCGCCACCCCGACATTGGCGGACCCGACATTGGCGGACCCGATACCGGGCGGACCCAATCCTCCGCAGGCCGAAACCGAGCGGCCCGCCGGCGCGCATGAACCGGCCGTACAGGTGCAGGGCGGAGGGGTGCGTTCCGCGCCGCGCCCTGAAGCGGCTGATCCGGATGGGCCCAACCCGCGCGCGACCGACCCGAGCAAAACCGACCCGAGCGAGACTAACCCGAACGAGACCGAACGGGGGGTGGCCAGCGCCGACCGGGCCAGCGCCGACCGGGCCAGCGCCGACCGGGCCAGTGCCAACCGGGCCGATGCCGTCCCGCCGCCCCGAACGGCGCGCGGCGGCGCGGCGCCGTTTCTGTCGCTGTTGCGCGCGCCCATGTCCGGCCCGGCTCGGCGGCGGTGACCGCAGGTCCGGCGGCCACCCAATCGCGCGAGCAGGCCCGTGCAGGTCGATCGGAGTGCCGCCCAGGGCGCGTCTGCGTCACGCCTTGCGCCAGCCCCGAAACACCAATGCTGCACAAGATCAGATGCGCGGGGTCACATCCGCGGGTCAGACGCGTGGGGTCAGTCGGACGGGCCCTGGTCCGGCGGCGCCGAACGCCGCGCGCAAAGCGCCTGTCGACGGGAGGATCACTCTGCCGGGCGCAGCGCGCGCACCGCGGCCTCGGAGAGAATACGCCCATCTTCCAGCACAAGCTGGATCTGCCCGGCCTCCGCGCGCACCTCGACCACGTCGCGAAAGAGCTGGGCGTCGCGCGCGTCGATCAGCAATCCGCCTTCGGTCGTGCTTTCAACCGAAAAGCTGTAATTGCCCGGCGGGAGCGGCTGTGCCGCGCCCTCGCCCGACCAGACCAGTTCGGATTGCGTCGGATCGACAGTCTGCCGCCCGACAATCGCGCCGGTTTCGTCGCGAATGACCAGGGTGGCGATGTCGGCTGTCTTGACCGGCTCGGTGACCAGGCTCAGCGGGGTGCCGTCATAGGGCGCAAGCCCGGCGGTGCTGACCTCAAGACCGATCCAATCCGCAAGCCCGGCGGCGGTTTCATCGCCCAGCGCCGTGATCAGCTGGTCGAGTTTTTCGTTTGTCTGCACCTGCTGCTCAACGCTGGAAAAGCTCGCCAACTGCGCCACGAACTCGGTCGAATCTGCCGGGTTGAGCGGATCCTGGTTCTTAAGCTGCGCGGTCAACAGGGTCAGGAAGGTTTCGAAATCGCCGGTGATGCTGTCGGCCACCGTGCCGGCCCCCTGCTGGGTGGCGGCCTCGGCGGCGGCCGGGACCGTGGTTGTGGCGGTGACGGGGCTGATGGCGTCGGTCATGATGGCTCCTTTCATGGTCGGGCCGGCGGGTCCGGGCGCGCATCGGTGCTGCGGCGGGACCTGCCCTAAAGCCGGATGTCGAGCCCGCGGCCACCCTCCGGGCGCGGGGCTGCGTGATCGGCGTTTGGCGCGGGGCGCAGGGTCTGGCCGGCTGGCCCCGGCTGCTCCCATGCCGGTGGGCGGGGCGTGTCAGCGGCCTGCGGCATGGGCGTGTCGCCCCGATCCTGCGCATCGGCGCCCAGATCGAAGCTGAGCGCGGCATCGGGAAACCCGGCCTCGGCAAGCTCGCGGAGCAGGAGCTCGGCATGCCGGCGCAAGAGCTCCAGCGTCTCCGGCCGCTCGATCTGAAGCTGCGCGGTGAGCCCCGCCTCGGCCGGGCTCAGCATCAGCCGGATGCGCCCGAGCTCGGGCGGGTCGAGCTCGATCTCCACCCCGGGCGGGGCGGCCGCATCGGCCTGGGCGGCGATCTGGCGCATCACCGCATCCGGCTGCACGGCGCTGGGCAGGGGCGCTGCCGCCGCCGCGCCCGGCCCCGAAACCCCAAGGGATGGCGACAGGCCCGGGCCGGCCAGCGCGGCATCGAGCTCGGCGACAAACCCGACCGGGATGGCGGCAGGATCAAAGAGGCCTGTGCCCGCATCTTTTTGCACGAGACCCGCGACCGGGGGCGCGGGTGCCATGGCGGCCGCCGCGCGCCACGCGCCTGCGGCAGTGACTGTGGCTGTGACTGTGGCCGGGGTCGGGGCTGGGGCTGAAACTGTGGCGGTCGCGTGCGGGCCGATCCGTGCTTCGGCCGGGGCACGCGGCGTGCTGGGCCCCGTCGCAAGAT
>JBCBKN010000055.1:0-15587 GCA_038521775.1 Pseudomonadota bacterium
ATCCTGCGCGAGGGGCTGCGCCCGATGGGGCGGCGCTATGTGCATCTGAGTGCGGAGCCTGGCAGGGCCCGGGCAGTGGGGTCGCGCCACGGCCCGCTGGTTTTGCTGCTGGTCGATGCGGCCGGCCTCACGCAGGCGGGCCAGCCGTTTTACCAGGCCCAGAACGGCGCGTTGCTGACCGATGCCGTGCCGCCCGCCTTTTTGCGCCTGAAAGAGGGCTAGACGCTTACGCCTCGGCCACCTCTTCGGCCTCAAGCCGGGCCTTGTCGCCCGCGCCCTTGGCACTTTCATCCCGGTCGACCAGCTCGATGATCGCCATCGGTGCCATATCGCCATAGCGGAAGCCGGCCTTCAGCACGCGGGTATAGCCGCCCTGGCGCTCGGCATAGCGCGGGCCCAGCACCTCAAAAAGCTTGACCACCGCCCAATCCTGCTTGATCTGGGCCGCCGCCTGCCGGCGCGCATGCAGATCGCCGCGCTTGCCCAGCGTGATCACCTTATCGGCGATGCGCTTGAGCTCTTTGGCCTTGGGCAGGGTGGTCTTGATCTGCTCATGCTCGATCAGCGAGCAGACCATATTGGCAAAAAGCGCCTTGCGGTGCTCATGCGTGCGGTTGAGGCGGCGATAGCCGCGGGCATGTCTCATCTTTCATCTCCATTTATACTTTGTCCGGCCCCCTGTTTGCGGCGGAGGCCTCCTTGGGGCGCGATGGCCCGGTCGTCAGAAGTGGTCTTCGTATTTCTTGGCCAGCTCGTCAATATCCTCGGGCGGCCAGTCCACGACCTCCATGCCCAGATGCAGCCCCATGGTCGAGAGCACTTCCTTGATCTCGTTGAGGGACTTGCGCCCGAAATTCGGCGTGCGCAGCATCTCGGCCTCGGTCTTTTGAATCAAATCCCCGATATAGACGATGTTGTCGTTCTTCAGGCAGTTGGCCGAGCGTACCGACAGCTCCAGCTCGTCGACCTTTTTGAGCAGGAGCGGATTGAACTCCAGATCCTCCTGCACCTCATGGCGGGTCTGCACATCGGGCTCTTCGAAATTCACAAAGACCGAGAGCTGGTCCTGGATGATGCGCGCGGCATAGGCGATGGCGTCGTCGGGCGTGAGCGAGCCGTCGGTTTCCACGGTCATGGTCAGCTTGTCATAATCGAGCACCTGGCCCTCGCGCGTCGGCTCGACCTTGTAGCTGACCTTGCGCACCGGCGAGAACAGCGCATCGACCGGGATCAGCCCGATGGGGCTGTCCTCGGCGCGGTGCTTGTCGGCCTGCATATAGCCTTTGCCGCCCGTGACGGTGAGCTCCATATGCACCGAGGCGCCCTCGTCGAGATGGCACACGATATGGTCGGGATTGAGGATCTCGATCCCGCTGGTGACCTGAACATCGCCCGCGGTGACCACGCCCGGGCCGTTGGCCGAGAGGATCAGCCGCTTGGGTCCGTCGACATCCATCTTCACCGCGACGCCCTTGAGGTTGAGCACGATGTCGGTGACATCCTCGCGCACCCCGGGCACCGAAGAAAACTCATGCAGCACCCCGTCGATCTGCACCGAGGTGATCGCCGCACCCTGAAGCGAGCTCAACAGCACCCGGCGCAGCGCATTGCCCAGGGTCAGGCCGAACCCACGCTCCAGCGGCTCGGCCACGGCCACCGCCTGGCGTTTGGGGTCGATGCCCGGACGGATCACGAGCTGCTGCGGCCGGATCAGCTCCTGCCAATTCTTGCGGATCATGTCAGGTCCTCCATTCCCGCCGCATGCCGATCCGCGGCACTGCGGCACCCGAGGAACAAAAACAGGCGCAGGGTCTGCAGACCGACGGTCCGCCGACCCGAACGCCCGAAACTTCGTCAGACGCGGCGGCGCTTTGGCGGGCGGCAGCCGTTATGGGCAATCGGCGTGACGTCGCGAATGGCGGTCACGGTAAAGCCGATCGCCTGCAACGCGCGCAAAGCCGATTCGCGGCCCGAGCCGGGGCCCTGCACCTCGACCTCAAGCGTGCGCATCCCATGCTCCTGCGCCTTGCGGCCCGCATCCTCGGCGGCCACCTGCGCGGCATAGGGGGTCGATTTGCGCGACCCCTTGAAGCCCACAGTGCCCGAAGACGACCAGGCAATCGCATTGCCTTGCGCGTCCGAAATCAGGATCTTGGTGTTGTTGAAGGATGAGTTCACATGCGCCACACCGGTGGCGATGTTCTTACGCTCGCGCCGTTTGGGGGCCGCCCGTCTTTCTCGTGCCATTCCTGGGATCCCCTATTTCTTTTTGCCAGCGATCGGCTTGGCAGGACCCTTGCGGGTGCGGGCATTGGTGTGGGTGCGCTGGCCGCGCACCGGCAGGCCGCGACGGTGGCGCAGCCCGCGATAGCAGCCCAGATCCATCAGCCGTTTGATGTTCATGGCCCGCTCACGCCGCAAATCGCCTTCGACCGTCAGCTTCTTGTCGACATATTCGCGGATCGCCACCACCTCGGAATCCGACAGCTCATTGACCCGGCGCGCCGGATCGATGTTTGCCGTCTCGCAGATCTGCTTTGCCGTGGTGTGACCGATCCCGTGAATATAGGTGAGCGCGATCGCCACCTGCTTGCCGGTCGGTATGTTGACGCCCGCTATGCGTGCCACGTGGTGCTACTCCGTCTCTTCCCGTCGCGCCTGTTGAAACGGACAACGCGCCCGACGCGTGCTGCACCGCCCCGAGCGCGCGCCATCCCTGATGCGGACGACTCGTCTCAAATTAGAGCGCGGACTATAGATAGGCCGTCCGCCGCGTCAAGGCCGAACCGCGCCCGATCCAAGGTTCGCGCCGCCGCCCGAGGTTTCGAGCAATTCGGCGATCTTTCCGGACACCGCGTCGATGTCGCCCAGCCCGTCGATGCTGGCCAGCAGACCCTTGGCATAGTAGTAGCCAATCAGCCGCGAGGTGTCGCGATAGTAGTTGAACAGGCGCTGACGCATCGAGGTTTCGTTGTCATCGGCCCGGCGCTTGAACTCGGTCCCGCCACACTGGTCGCACACGCCCGCCACGGCCGGCAGGCGGGTCTCGTCATGATAGACCTCGCCGCAGCTTGCGCAGGTGAAGCGCCCGGTCACGCGGCGCACCAACGCATCATCATCGACCTGCATCTCGATCACGGCATTCAGCCGGTCGCCCCGTGCCGCCAGCATCCGGCCCAGCGCATCGGCCTGGGCCAGCGTGCGCGGAAACCCGTCGAAAATCGCACCCGCCAGGGCCGCGCCCTTGTCGAACTCTTCCTCGATCAGCCCGATCACGATCTCATCGGTGACCAGATCGCCCCGCGCCATGATATCGGCCACCTGCTGGCCCATCGGCGAGCCCGAGGCCTGGGCTGCCCGCAACATGTCGCCGGTCGACAGCTGCACCATGCCATGCTCGGCGACCAGAAGACGCGCCTGGGTGCCCTTGCCCGCGCCGGGAGGGCCCAGAAGGATGATGTTCATCGCCGCTTGCCCTTCCCCTTGCCGCGCAGCTTCGACTTCTCGATCAGGTCTTCATACTGATGCGCCAGCAGATGCGACTGAACCTGATTGATCGTGTCCATCGTCACCGAGACCACGATCAACAGCGATGTGCCGCCGAAATAGAACGGGATGGCGGTGCGCGAGATCAGGATCTCGGGCAGCAGGCAGACCGCCGCCAGATAGCCCGACCCGACCACCAGCAGGCGCGAGACGACATAGTCGAGATATTCGGCCGTTTTCGCCCCGGGGCGCAGACCGGGCACAAAGCCGCCCTGCTTCTTGAGGTTCTCGGCGACATCCTCGGTCTTGAAGGCCACGTTGTAGGTGTAGAAATAGGTGAAGAAGACGATCATCGCGGCAAAGAAGGCCAGATAGGCCGGCGCGCCACGGCCGAGATTTGAGGTGATGAAGCTCAGGATCCCGGTGGAATCCCCGCCCGAAAACGTGGTCAGCGTGGTGGGCAGGAGCAGGAGCGAGGAGGCAAAGATCGCCGGGATCACCCCCGACGGGTTCACCTTCACCGGCAGGTTCGAGGAGGAGCTGTCATACATCTTCATCCCCACCTGGCGTTTGGGGAATTGGATGATGATCTTTCGCAGCGCGCGCTCCATGAAGACCACAAAGGCGACCACGGCGATCACCATCACGATCACGCCCAGGATCACCAGCGCCGTCAGCTGCCCGGTGCGCCCAAGCTCAAAAAACTGCGCCAGCGCGCCCGGCAGCTCGGCCACGATGCCCACAAAGATGATCAGCGAGATGCCGTTGCCGATGCCGCGCGCGGTGATCTGCTCGCCCAGCCACATCAGGAACATCGTGCCGCCGACCAGCGTGATGACGCAGGAGGCGCGGAAGAACCAGCCGCTCTCGGTCACCAGGCCCTGGCCCTCCATCCCCACCGCAAGCCCGTAGGCCTGCAGCGTGGCCAGCAGCACCGTGCCATAGCGGGTGTACTGGTTGATCTTCTTGCGCCCCTGCTCGCCCTCTTTCTTGAGCTGCTCGAGCGAGGGCACCATCGCGGTGAGAAGCTGCACGATGATCGAGGCGGAGATATAGGGCATGATCCCCAGCGCGAAGATCGCCATACGGCTGACCGCCCCGCCGGTGAACATGTTGAGCATGCCGCCCAGCCCTTGCTGGTTGGCCTCAAAGAACTGCTGAAGCTGGATGCTGTCGATCCCCGGCACGGGGATATAGGTGCCGATGCGGTAGATGATCAGCAGGCCCAGCGTGAACAGGATCCGCTGCTGAAGATCCTTGGCCTTCCCGAAGGTCGACCAGCTGAGATTTGCGGCCATCTGTTCGGCAGCCGAAGCCATGGGCATCCCCCCGGGGCGAGTGGCGCCAGTGCAGGGGGCGCCGTCATCCCGTCACTTAGGCGCCCGGCAAACCGGGCGCAAGTTTCATTCTGTGCTGGCCTCGGGTGCAGCGGCGGCCGCCGGCCCGGTCAGCGTCACGGTACCGCCCAGTTTTTCCACCGCCTCGACCGCCGCTTTCGACGCGCCGGTGACCGTCAGGTCAAGCTTGGCGGTCAGCTCGCCCTTGGCCAAAAGCCGCACGCCGTCGCCCAGCTTGCCGATGGCGCCCGAGGCGGCCAGCACCTCCTCGGTCACCGGCTGGGCCGGGTCGATCTTCCCGCGGTCGATGAATTTTTGCAGGATCTGCAGGTTCAGCACCGCATGGCGCTTGGCAAAGCGGGTGTTGTTGAAGCCGCGCTTGGGCAGGCGCATGTAGATCGGCATCTGCCCGCCCTCATAGCCATTGATGGCCACGCCCGAGCGGGCCTTCTGGCCCTTGATCCCCTTGCCGCCCATCTTGCCCTTGCCCGAACCGGGCCCGCGGCCGATGCGCTTGGCCTTTTTGGTGGCGCCGGGATTGTCGGCAAGCTCGTTCAGTCTCATGACGCGTCTCCTTGGCCGGACCCGGGGGATGCGTCCCTGCCCCCGTCCACGGCATGATGGCGGCTCAGCCGCGCTCTTCGATGATTTTCACCAGATGCGGGATCTTGGCGACCATGCCGCGGGTCGACGGCGTGTCCTCAAGCTCCCGCTCGCGGTGCATCTTGTTGAGCCCCAGCCCGATCAGGGTCTGGCGCTGGATGGCCGGCCGCCGGATGGGCGAGCCGATCTGTTTGACAATGATGGTCTTGGCCATGCTCCGCTCCCTCAGCCTGCCGCCGCTTCGGTTTCGGCCGGCGCATCGCTGGTCTGACGGGGCATGATGTCGGAGACCTTCTTGCCGCGGCGCTGGGCAACCATGCGGGGGCTGGCCTCTTTGCGCAGCCCGTCGATGGTCGCACGGATCATGTTATAGGGGTTCTGCGTGCCGATCGATTTTGCCACGATGTCCTGGATGCCCAGCATCTCAAAGACCGCGCGCATCGGACCGCCGGCAATGATCCCGGTGCCCTGCGGCGCGGTGCGCATGATGATCCGGCCGGCCCCGTGACGGCCCTCCATATCGTGATGCAATGTCCGCCCTTCGCGCAGCGGCACGCGCACCAGCTGGCGTTTGGCCTGCTCGGTCGCCTTGCGAATCGCCTCGGGCACCTCGCGGGCCTTGCCCTTGCCAAAGCCCACGCGGCCTTTTTGATCGCCCACCACGACCAGCGCCGCAAAGCCAAAGCGCTTGCCGCCCTTAACGGTCTTTGAGACGCGGTTGATTGCGACCAGACGATCGGCGAATTCCGGGTTCTCGTCCCGGTCGCGACGGCGGTCGCGGTTGTCTTCCCGTGCCATGCCCGTCTCCTCAGAATTTCAGACCGCCCTCACGGGCGGCATCGGCCAGCGCCTTCAGGCGGCCATGAAAAAGATATCCGCCGCGGTCAAAGACCACCTCCTCGATCCCGGCCGCCTTGGCGCGGCTGGCAATCTCGGTCCCGATCTTCGCGGCCGCGTCGGAATTGTTCTTGGCCCGCAGCCCCAGGCCGGGTTCCAGCGTCGAGGCCGCAGCCAGGGTCACGCCCTGCGCATCGTCGATCACCTGGACCGAGATGTTCTTGGACGAGCGATGCACCGAAAGCCGGGGCTTGCCACCGGAATGCTTTTTCAGCCGGTTGCGCACCCGAAGCGCGCGCTTGCGGAACTGTACGAGTTTGCTGTTCGCCATTGCCCCGCCCTACTTCTTCTTTCCGTCTTTGCGGAAGATGTATTCGTCTTTGTACTTCACGCCCTTGCCTTTGAAGGGCTCCGGCGGACGCCATTTGCGGATATTGGCCGCAACCTCGCCCACCAGCTGCTTGTCGATGCCCTCGACAATGATCTCGGTCGGCTTGGGGCAGGTGATGCTGATCCCCTCCGGGATCGGATATTCGACATCATGGCTGTAGCCCAGCGAGAGCTTGAGGTTCTTGCCCTGGACCTGAGCGCGATACCCCACGCCGTTGATCTCGAGCTCCTTCTTGAAGCCCTGCGTCACGCCAAGGACGCAGTTTTCGACCATCGAGCGGGACATGCCCCATTGCTGGCGCGCGCGCTTGCTGTCGCCGCGCGGCGTGACCTTGAAGACGCCGTCCTCAAGCGTCATGTCGACATCCTCGGTCGCCATGAAGCTCAGCACCCCCTTGGGGCCTTTCACCTCGACGCGCTGGCCCTCCAGCGTCGCCGTCACGCCGCCCGGGATCGAGATCGGCTTCTTTCCGATACGGGACATTGCCGTCTCCCCTAGAATACCGTGCAGAGCACTTCGCCGCCGACATTGCCGGCGCGGGCCTGCGAATCCGACATCACGCCGCGCGGCGTCGACACGATGGCCACGCCCAGACCGTTGCGCACGCTGGGCATTTCCTTGACCGATTTGTAGACGCGCCGGCCGGGGGTCGAGACGCGCTTCAATTCGCGGATCACCGGCACCCCGTCATAGTATTTCAGCGCAATCTCAAACTCGGGCTTGGCCTTGACGCTGTCATCGCGGGCATAGCCGCGGATATAGCCCTCATGCTGCAGCACATCGAGCACCCAGCCCCGCAGCTTTGAGGCCGGGCTGCGCACGCTGGTCTTGCCGCGCATCTGGGCGTTGCGGATGCGGGTGAGCATATCGCCGAGTGGATCGTTCATCTGCCCCTCCTCACCAGCTCGACTTGACCATGCCGGGGATCTGCCCGACCGAGGCAAGATCCCGCAGCGCGATCCGGCTCATCTTGAGCTTGCGGTAATACGCCTTTGGCCGCCCCGACACCTGGCAGCGATTGTGCAGCCGGGTGGGCGAGGAGTTGCGCGGCAGCTTTGCCAGCTTCAGGCGGGCCTTGAAGCGCTCGGCCATTTCTAGATTCTCGTCATTGGCCTGGGCCTTGAGCGCGGCGCGCTTGGCGGCGAACTTCTCCACCAGCTTCTGACGCTTGGCTTCCCGGGCGACCATGCTTTTCTTTGCCATTTCTGCGTCCTCCGGCTCAGTTCATGAACGGCATTTGGAAATGCCGCAACAAAGCCTTGGCTTCGTCATCGTTCTTGGCCGTCGTGCAGATCACGATGTCCATGCCCCACACCTGATCGACCTTGTCGAAATTGATCTCCGGAAAGACGATGTGCTCCTTTAGCCCCAGCGCGTAATTCCCGCGCCCGTCAAAGCTCTTGCTCGGAACGCCGCGGAAATCGCGCACCCGCGGCATCGCCACGGTGACCAGCCGGTCGAGGAATTCATACATCTTCTTGCCGCGCAGCGTGACCTTCACGCCCAGCGGCATCCCTTCGCGCACCTTGAACCCGGCAATCGACTTCTTGGCCTTGGTGATCACCGGCTTCTGACCGGCAATCGCCATCAGATCGTCATGCGCCGACTTGATCTTCTTGCTGTCGCTGACCGCCTCGCCGACGCCCATGTTCAGCACGATTTTCTCAAGCTTGGGGATCATCAGGTCGTTCTTATAGCTGAACTCGTCCTTCAGCTTCTCGCGCACGGTCTGCGCATAGAGGGCCTGGAGCCGCGGCGTGTACTCAGCCATCGATCACCTCTCCCGACTTCTTGGCGTAGCGCACCTTCTGACCGTCCTCCATGCGAAAGCCGACCCGGGTGGGCCCGCCTTCCTTGGGATCGACCAGCGCGAGATTGGACAGATGCACCGGCGCTTCCTTGGAGATCCGGCCGCCCTGGCTCTGCTGGGTCTGCCGCTGGTGGCGCACCACCATGTTGACATCCTTGACCAGCGCGCGGTTTTCCTTGGGCCGAACCTCCAGGATCTCGCCCTCGCGGCCCTTGTCCTTGCCGGTCAGCACGACGACCGTGTCGCCCTTTTTCAACTTCGCAGCCATCACAGAACCTCCGGCGCCAAGCTGATGATCTTCATGAAATTCTTGCCGCGCAGCTCGCGCACCACGGGGCCGAAGATGCGGGTGCCCACCGGCTCGCCCTGGTTGTTGAGGATCACCGCAGCATTGCGGTCAAAGCGGATGGCCGTGCCATCCTCGCGCCGCACTTCCTTGGCCGTGCGCACGATCACCGCCTTGCGCACATCGCCCTTTTTCACACGGCCGCGGGGGATTGCCTCCTTGACAGACACCACGATGATGTCGCCGACCGAGGCGTATTTGCGGTGGGATCCGCCCAGAACCTTGATGCACTGCACCCGGCGCGCGCCGGAATTGTCAGCCACATCCAGATTCGACTGCATCTGGATCATTCGTCATCTCCCGACCTGCGGGGACCCTTGCAGCCCCGCGGTTTCGTAAAGGCGCTGGCGTCAGGCCGTTTCTTCGACCCGCACCGCCCAGCGCTTGTTCTTCGAGACCGGGGCGCATTCTTCGATCTGCACCCGGTCGCCGATCTTATGTGCGTTCTCCGGGTCATGCGCCCGGTACTTTTTCGAGAACCGCACGGTCTTCTTCATCATCGGATGCGTGAAGCGCCGCTCGACCAGAACCGTGACGGTTTTGTCGTTCTTGTCGCTCACCACGGTACCCTGCAGGACGCGCTTGGGCATTCTCGATCGTCTCCGTTCTCTCTCGTGCAGCCGGCGCTACTGCGCCGCCTCGCGGGCCTTTTCGGTCAGAAGGGTCTTGACCCGCGCGATATCGCGTCGGACATGGCCCATTCTCGACGTGTTCTCCAACTGGCCCGTGGCCTGCTGAAAGCGCAGGTTGAAGGCCTCTTTCTTCAGCGCCAGAAGCTGCTCGCGCAGCTGATCGGGCGTTTTCGCTCTGAGCTCGCCGGCATCCATGCCCGCATCCCCTTCAGTTCCGGCCCAAACGGCCATTGGCGGCCCGAGGGTTCCCCCGGGCGGCGCCTCACCAATCCTCGCGCTGGACGAAACGGCACTTGACCGGCAACTTCATCGCCGCCAGACGGAGCGCCTCGCGTGCCATATCCTCGGGCACGCCGTCAAGCTCAAACATGATCCGGCCGGGTTTGACCTTGGCCGCCCAATATTCCACCGAGC
Organism: Pseudomonadota bacterium; assembly: GCA_038521775.1. Classification (GTDB taxonomy): domain Bacteria; phylum Pseudomonadota; class Alphaproteobacteria; order Rhodobacterales; family Rhodobacteraceae; genus J013. The sequence continues at coordinate 9,857 of JBCBKN010000055.1, forward strand.
CCTTGCCCTTGCCCATCCGCACCTCGGTGGGCTTTTTGGACACCGGCACATCGGGAAACAGGCGGATCCACACCCGCCCCTGGCGTTTGGTGTGGCGGGTCATCGCCCGACGCGCGGCTTCGATCTGGCGCGCGGTGATCCGCTCAGGCTCGACCGCCTTCAGCCCGTAAGAGCCGAAATTGAGCATGGTGCCGCCCGGCGCCACACCGCTGATCCGCCCCTTATGCTGCTTGCGGTATTTCGTTCGCTTCGGCGACAGCATCTATTCTCTCCCTCAGCCCGCGCGCTGCTGGCGCGGGGCCGCACCTTCCTGAAGCTCCGACTGGCGGCGGTCGCGCGCGCCGGGATCGTGCTCCATCACCTCGCCCTTGAAGATCCAGACCTTGATGCCGATGATCCCATAGGCGGTCTTTGCCTCGACATGGGCGTGATCGATATCGGCCCGCAGCGTGTGCAGCGGCACGCGCCCCTCGCGGTACCATTCGGTGCGCGCGATCTCGGCGCCGCCCAGCCGGCCGGCCAGGTTGACCCGGATGCCCAGGGCGCCCATGCGCATGGCGTTTTGCACCGCCCGTTTCATCGCGCGCCGAAAGCTGATCCGCCGCTCCAACTGCTGGGCGATGTTCTCGCCCACAAGCTGGGCGTCGATCTCGGGCCGGCGCACCTCGACGATGTTGAGATGCAGCTCGGAGGGGGTCAGCTTTGCCACCTCCTTGCGCAGCCCTTCGATATCGGCGCCCTTCTTGCCGATGATCACGCCCGGGCGCGCCGAATGGATGGTCACCCGGCATTTGCGGTGCGGCCGCTCGATGATGATCCGGCTGATCCCCGCCTGCGCACAGCGCTTGCGGATGAACTGGCGGATCCGCAGATCCTCATGCAAGAGCTTGCCGAATTCCTTGGTGTCGGCATACCAGCGGCTGTCCCAGGTGCGGTTGACCTGCAGGCGCAGCCCGATCGGATTGACCTTCTGACCCATCAGGCCGCCTCCTCTTCCTGCCGCACCGTGATGGTGATCTGGCTGAACGGCTTCATGATCCGCCCGAACCGGCCCCGCGCCCGCGGACGGCCGCGCTTGAGCACCAGGTTCTTGCCCACATAGGCCTCGGCCACAACCAGGCTGTCGACATCCAGCCCATGATTGTTCTCGGCATTCGCAATGGCCGAAAGCAGGCATTTCTTCACATCGCCCGCGATCCGACGCTTGGAGAATGTCAGATCCGCCAGCGCCTTTTCGACCGGCTTCTTGCGGATGAGCTGGGCGACCAAATTGAGCTTTTGCGGGCTGGTGCGCAGCATCCGCGTCTTGGCCATCGCCTCATTCTCGGCCGCGCGGCGGGGGTTCTTGTCCTTGCCCATGATTACCTCCGCTTGGCCTTCTTGTCGGCCGCATGGCCGTAATAGGTCCGCGTCGGGCTGTACTCGCCGAACTTCTGACCGATCATCTCTTCGGACACATTCACCGGGATGTGCTTCTGGCCGTTATAGACACCGAATGTCAGCCCGACGAATTGCGGCAGAATGGTCGAGCGCCGCGACCAGATCTTGATGACTTCGTTGCGCCCGGAATCCCGCGATTTTGCCGCCTTTTTCAAGACATAGGCGTCGACGAACGGACCTTTCCAAACCGATCTTGCCATGATTACTTCTTCCGCTGATGACGCGAGCGGAGGATGTATTTGTCCGTCGCCTTGTTGCTGCGTGTCCGCCGGCCCTTGGTAGGCTTGCCCCAGGGGGTGACCGGATGCCGCCCGCCCGAGGTCCGCCCCTCGCCACCACCATGCGGGTGATCGATCGGGTTCATCGCGACGCCGCGCACCGATGGCCGCTTGCCCTTCAGCCGGATCCGCCCCGCCTTGCCGAAATTCTGGTTCGAGTTGTCGGGGTTCGACACCGCGCCGACCGTCGCCATGCATTCCTGCCGCACCAGCCGCATCTCGCCCGAGGTCAGGCGCAGCTGCGCATAGCCGCCATCGCGGCCCACAAACTGGGCATAGGTCCCGGCCGAGCGCGCAATCTGCCCGCCCTTGCCCGGCTTCATCTCGACATTATGCACGATCGTGCCGACCGGCATGCCCGAAAACGGCATCGCATTGCCCGGCTTCACATCGACCCGCGCGCCGGCGACCACCTGATCGCCCAGGCCCAGCCGCTGCGGCGCCAGGATATAGGCCTGCTCGCCATCCTCATAACGCACGAGCGCAATGAAGGCGGTGCGGTTGGGATCATACTCGATCCGCTCGACCGTCGCCGGCACATCCCATTTGCGCCGCTTGAAATCGATGATGCGGTAGAGCCGCTTGACCCGCCCGCCGCGCCGCCGCGCCGTGATCCGCCCGGTGTTGTTGCGGCCGCCCTTCTCGGTCACGCCCTCGGTGAGGCGTTTGACGGGGCGGCCCTTCCACAGCGCCGAACGGTCGATCAGAACCAGCCCGCGCTGGCCCGGCGTCGTTGGTTTGAAGTTTTTCAACGCCATGAGTTTCTGTCTTCCGCCTTGCTTGTGCCAGAATGGCAGGTTTGGGTCGTCACAGCCCGGTGGTCACGTCGATGGTCGCGCCATCGGCGAGGGTCACATAGGCCTTCTTCACATCGGCCCGCTGGCCGAGTTGGCCGCGAAACCGCTTCACCTTGCCCTTGTTGACAAGGGTGTTCACCGCCTTGACCTTCACGCCGAAAAGCGCTTCGACCGCGTCCTTGATCTGCGGTTTGGTCGCCGATTTCGCCACCTCGAAGACAACCGCGCCGCCTTCCGAGGCCAGCGTCGCCTTTTCGGTGATGATCGGCCGCCGGATCACATCGTAATGCTCGGGCTTCACGCTCATTTCAGCCGCGCCTCCAGCGCCTCGACCGCGGCCCGCGTCAGCACCAGCTTGTCGCGCCGCAGGATGTCATAGACATTCGCGCCGGCGCTGGGCAGCACATCGACCGTTTCCAAATTCTGCGCCGCACGGGCGAAATTGTCCCCGATCGCCGCCCCGTCGATGACCAGCGTCTTGCCAAGCCCCAGCTTTTCGAGCCGTTCGCGCAGCGCCTTGGTCTTGGGCTCGGCCAGGTCGGTGTTCTCGATGACCACCAGCTCGCCCGCGCCGGCCTTGGCGCTGAGCGCCATTTTCAGCCCCAGGGCGCGCACCTTCTTGGGCAGATCATGCGCATGGCTGCGCACAACCGGCCCCTTGGTGGTGCCGCCATGACGGAACTGCGCGACGCTTTTCGGACCGTGCCGCGCCCCGCCCGTGCCCTTCTGGCGATAGATCTTCTTGGTGGCGTAATGCACCTCGGACCGGGTCTTGGTCTTATGCGTGCCGGCCTGCCGGCGTGCCAATTGCCAGCGCACCACGCGGTGCAGAATGTCCTTGCGCGGCTCCAGCCCGAAGATCTCATCGGCAAGCTCGATCGAGCCCGCGGCGTCGGCCTCCAGCGTCATCACCTCGGTCTTCATGCCGCGCCCCCTTCCTCGGGTGCCGGTGCGGCCTGATCGGGCGCATCCGCCTGGCGCAGGGCTGCCGGCATCGGCACATCCTTGGGCAGCGGGCGCTTGACCGCATCCTTGATGGTCACCCAGCCGCCCTTGGCCCCGGGCACGGCACCCTTGATCATGATCAGCCCACGCTCGGGATCGGTGCGCACGACCTGCAGGTTCTGCGTCGTCACCCGCACGGCACCCATATGGCCGGCCATCTTCTTGCCCTTGAACACGCGGCCGGGATCCTGGCACTGGCCGGTCGAGCCATGGCTGCGATGGCTGATCGACACGCCGTGGCTGGCCCGCAGACCGCCGAAATTATGCCGCTTCATCGCACCGGCAAAACCCTTGCCGATCGAGGTGCCGGCCACATCGACATGCTGACCGGTCAAGAAATGATCGGCCGCAAGCTCGGCGCCCACATCGATGAGGTTCTCCGGGCTCACCCGAAACTCCACCACCTTGCGCTTGGGCTCGACATTGGCCTTGGCAAAATGCCCGCGCATGGGCTGGGTCACCCGCTTGGCCTTGGCCATGCCGGCGCCAAGCTGCACGGCCGAATAGCCGTCGCGCTCATCAGTGCGCTGGGCCACGACCTGAACCTTTTCCATCTGCAGGACGGTGACCGGAACCTGCCGGCCATCCTCCATGAACAGCCGGGTCATGCCCAGCTTCTTTGCAATCACACCGGAGCGCATGCTCTGGCCCTCCTCACTGCGCGAGCTTGATCTGGACATCGACACCGGCGGCAAGGTCGAGCTTCATCAGCGCGTCCACCGTCTGCGGCGTCGGGTCCACAATGTCGAGCAGCCGCTTATGGGTGCGGATCTCGAACTGCTCGCGGCTCTTCTTGTCGATATGCGGCCCCCGCAGCACCGTGAACCGCTCGATCTTATTGGGCAGCGGGATCGGCCCGCGCACGGTGGCACCGGTCCGCTTGGCCGTGTTCACGATCTCTGCCGTGCTGGCATCCAGCACCCGATAATCGAAGGCTTTGAGCCGTATTCTTATGTTTTGACCTTGCATCTCTTCGCCTCTCGGGGCCGTCATTTGGTTTGGAACAGAAACGGCCGGGGCGGTGTATCCCCGGCCGTATTGCGCGCCTGTTTGGGTTATTCGATGATTTTGGAGACGACGCCTGCGCCGACGGTTCGGCCGCCTTCACGGATGGCAAAGCGGAGTTTTTCTTCCATGGCGATGGGGCTGATCAGCTCGACGGTGAATTTCAGATTGTCGCCGGGCATGACCATTTCGGTGCCGTCGGGCAGGGCGACGGTTCCGGTCACATCGGTGGTTCGGAAGTAAAACTGCGGCCGGTAATTGGTAAAGAACGGCGTGTGGCGGCCGCCCTCTTCCTTGGTCAGGATATAGGCCTCGGCCTCGAATTTGGTGTGCGGCTTGACCGAGCCGGGCTTGCACAGCACCTGGCCGCGCTCGACGCCCTCACGATCGACCCCGCGCAGCAGCGCGCCGATATTGTCGCCCGCCTCGCCGCGGTCGAGCAGCTTGCGAAACATCTCCACCCCGGTGCAGGTGGTTTTCTTGGTGTCGCGGATGCCGACGATCTCGATCTCGTCGCCCACGGTGATCACCCCGCGCTCGACCCGGCCGGTGACCACGGTGCCGCGGCCCGAGATCGAGAAGACATCCTCGATGGGCATCAGGAAGGGCTGGTCGATGGGCCGTTCGGGCGTGGGGATATAGCCGTCGACCTCGGCCATCAGCTCGGCGATCTTGGTCTCGCCGATCTCCGGATCGCGGCCTTCCAGCGCGGCGAGGGCCGAGCCGGCCACGATCGGGATGTCATCGCCGGGGAATTCGTAGGAGGAGAGCAGCTCGCGCACCTCCATCTCGACAAGCTCCAACAGCTCCTCATCATCGACCTGGTCGACCTTGTTGAGGAAGACCACCACCGCCGGCACGCCGACCTGGCGGGCGAGCAGAATATGCTCGCGGGTCTGGGGCATCGGGCCGTCGGCGGCGTTCACGACCAGGATCGCGCCATCCATCTGGGCGGCGCCGGTGATCATGTTTTTCACGTAATCGGCATGGCCCGGGCAGTCGACATGGGCGTAATGGCGGGCATCGGTCTCATATTCGACATGCGCCGTGGAGATCGTGATCCCGCGCGCCCGCTCCTCCGGCGCCGCATCGATCTGATCATACGCCTTGAACTCGCCAAACTGCTTGGTGATCGCCGCCGTCAGCGTCGTCTTGCCATGATCAACATGCCCGATCGTGCCAACATTCACATGCGGCTTGTTGCGC
>JBCBKN010000056.1:0-15500 GCA_038521775.1 Pseudomonadota bacterium
CGCCCAGAGCAGGGGCGGCGCATCGCCAATGCGCGCCAGGGCCGCGGGATAGCCGGCAAAACCCAGGCGCAGCATTCGGGCACCGCATGCAGCGGCCGCGTCAAGCTCCGAACCCACAGCTCCGGGATCGGCCGGCACATAGTCACGCCGACCGCCACGGGCGGCCAGCGCCGGCAGCGCCTCGACCGCCGCCCCGGCGCTGCCATAGCGGCCGAGCAGGCGGCGAAAGCTGCCCGGCCCCACATTGCGGCTGCGCGCGAGGCGCACCCAGTCAAAGGCCTCGGCGCGGTCGACCGGCCCCGCCACGCCATGGTCGCCCGGGGGTCCGTCGTGCCAATCGCACTGGCTGGGACCAACGTCTCGGGCAAGATCGGGCACATTCATGCCCAATGCTGGCGACCGGACGGTAAATGCGAGGTTAACCCCGGCTCAGCGCGACCCGATGCGCGGCTCGCGCCCGGCCAGAAGTCGCGCGATATTGGCCGAATGGCGCGCCAGCACCAGCGCTGAGAGCAGCACAAGCGCCCAGACCGCGTCGCGCCCCCCGGCCAGAAACAGCCAGACCGGCGCGGTGAGCACCGTCACGATGGCCGCAAGGGAGGAGATCCGCGCGACCAGGGCCATCAGCCCCCAGGTGGCGCAGGCGGCCAGACCCACAGGCCAGCTGAGCCCAAACAGCACGCCCAGATAGGTCGCCACCCCCTTGCCGCCCCGAAACCGCAGCCAGATCGGGAACACATGGCCCAAAAGCGCCCCGATCCCGGCAAGCTGTGCCGGCAGCGGCCCGTAAAGCGCAAAGGTGATCGCGACGGCCGCAAACCCCTTCAGCCCGTCGAGCAAAAGCGTGGCGGCCGCAGCGCCGCGATGCCCGGTGCGCAGCACATTGGTCGCCCCGATATTGCCCGACCCGATGCGGCGCACATCGCCCAGGCCCAGCGCGCGGGTGAGGATCAGGCCGAAGGGGACCGACCCCAAAACATAGCCTGCGATCAGACAACCCAGCAGCCAGGGCCAGGCCCGGTCCCAGCCCAGGATGTCGGGCAGAAACGCCGTCATGTCGCAGCCTCCGGATAGACCTGCCGCCCGGCGACCCAGCTGCGCTGCACCACGCCCTGCATCCGGGTCAGATCGAACGGCGTGTTCTTGGATTTCGAGCGCAGGGCATGGCGGTCGAGCATATAGGGTTTGTGGGGGTCAAACAGCACCAGATCGGCCGGCGCGCCCGCCGCCATCCGTCCCGTGGCCTGGCCCAGTCGCCGGGCGGGATTGGCCGAGAGGCAGGCAAAAAGCGCAGGCAGCGTCACCGCCCCGGCATGCCAGAGCCGCAGGGCCGCAGGCAGCAGCGTCTCAAGCCCCACCGCGCCGGGTGCGGCATCCTCGAAAGGCAGCCGCTTGCTTTCCTCATCCTGGGGGGTGTGGAACGAGCTGATGATGTCGATGGTGCCATCGGCCACAGCCTCGACCAGCGCGGTGCGGTCAGCCTCGGCGCGCAGGGGCGGGGTGAGTTTGAAGAAGGTCCGGTACTCGCCGATATCATACTCGTTGAGCGTGAGATGGTGGATATTCGCCCCGGCCGTGACGTCCACCCCCGCGCTGCGCGCCTGACGTATCAGCGGCAGGGCGGCACCGGTGGTGAGCTTGTCGAGATGCATGCGGGCGCGGGCCATCTCGGCCAGGGCAAGATCGCGCGCCACCCCCATCCGTTCGGCCATGGGCGACACGGCGGGCAGGCCCAGACGGCTGGCAAAGGCGCCCGAGGTTGCAACGGCACCCCCGCTCAGCCCCGGCTCCTGCGGGTGATGGATGACAAGCGCACCCAGCGCGCCGGAATAGGCCAGCGCGCGGGCAAGCACCTTGGTGTCGCGCACCACCCGGTCGACATCGGTGAACCCGACCGCGCCGGCATCGCGCAAAAGCCCGATCTCGGTCATCTCGGCGCCGGCCCGGGCCTTGGTGAGCGCTGCCAGCGGCAGCACCCGCACCGGGCTTGTCTCACGCGCGCGCCGGGTTACGAATTCCAGGCTTTCGGGCGTGTCGATGGGCGGGTCGGTGTCGGGCCGGGTGACCATGGTGGTGACGCCGCCGGCCGCCGCCGCCTGCCCGCCGGTGCGAAAGCTCTCCTTATGCCGCTCGCCTGGCTCGCCGATCTTCACACCGAGATCGACAATGCCCGGGGCCAGCATCAGCCCGCCGCATTCCAAGATCTCCGCGCCCTCCGGCGCGTCCGGCACCGCGCCCCAGGCAAGATCGGCGATGACCCCGTCGGAGATGAGCAGCCCGCCCGGCCCCTCGCGCCCCGCAGGGTCGATCAGATGGGCATCGCGCAGCACCAGCGTCATGTCGGCCCCGCCTGCACCTTGCGCATCAGCCGCAGCACCGCCCGGCCATCGGGGATGCGCTCAAACCCGATGGGCACCTCATGCATCCGGCTTCGCCCGCGCTGCATCTCGATGGCAAACCAGACCGAATCGGGCGGGCCGAAATCAAGCGTGATCGGGCTGTCGGCGGTGATCGGCCAGGATTTGAGCCGCCGCCCGCGCCAGGGAAGGTCCGTCGCGATGAAGGCCCGGCGGGAGGAGAGCGCATACCAGCTGTGCCGCCGCCGGTAGGTGTTCCAGAAGACGCCGCCGGCCACCAGCCCCAGCCCGACCAGGAAATGAATGCTGCCAAAGATCCACAACATCGAACCCGAGCTTGCCGCGGCCCACATCCAGACGGCCGAAAAACACGCAAACACCGTGCCGAAGCCGGCGATGGCAATGCCCTCCGGGATCATGTGAAAGCCCGGATCGGGGCGGTCCTGCCACAGGATCTCTTCACCCTCGTCGAGATAGGGCGCCCAGCCTTGGCTTTGGTCTTTGGCCATGCGCTCAGCCATGGCCAGCCCTTCCGTTAGCAACGCCGTTGGGCGCGTCATCGGGGGGGCGCAGGCCCCAGGGATCGGCCCTGGCCACCGATTTGGCGTCAGCTGTGGGGCCAGAATTGGCGCCAGCTGCGGACCCGGAGCCCGACATCAGCGCGCCCCCTCTGACCCACGCGCGAGCAGATCGAGCACCGCCATGCGCACCGCCACGCCCATTTCGACCTGCTCCTGTATGACCGAACGGTTGATGTCATCGGCCAGCGTGCCGTCGATCTCCACCCCGCGATTCATCGGGCCGGGATGCATGACGATGGCGTCGGGCTTGGCGCGGGCGAGCTTGGCCTCGTCGAGCCCGAAGCGGTGGTAGTATTCGCGCTCCGAGGGGATCAGCCCGCCATCCATCCGCTCGCGCTGCAGCCGCAGCATCATGACGACATCGGCGCCCTCAAGCCCCGCCTCCATATCGTCGGTTGCCTCGACCCGCCACTCGGCGACACCCGACGGCATTAGCGTGGGCGGCGCGATCAGCCGCACCCGGTTTTCCATCTTGTCGAGCAGCAGGATGTTGGAGCGCGCCACCCGGCTGTGGGCGATATCGCCGCAGATCGCCACAGTGAGGCGCTGCAGCCGACCCTTGCGACGGCGGATGGTCAGCGCGTCGAGCAGCGCCTGGGTGGGGTGTTCGTGCCGCCCGTCGCCAGCATTGACCACCGCGCAATCGACCTTCTGGGCCAGGAGGTTCACCGCGCCCGAGGCCGGGTGCCGCACGACCAGCAGATCGGGACGCATCGCGTTCAGCGTCAGGGCCGTGTCGATCAGGCTTTCGCCCTTTTTGAGCGAGGAGGTCGCCATGGACATGTTGAGCACATCGGCGCCCAGCCGCTGGCCGGCCAGCTCAAAGCTCGCCTGGGTGCGGGTCGAGGGCTCAAAGAACATCGTCACCAGGCTGTGGCCGGTCAGGGCCGCCGCGCGCCGCGGACCGGTTGCATAGCTGTCTGCAAGGTCGAGGATCGTGGCGATATCGCCCGGGCTCAGCGTCTCGATGCCCAACAGATGCCGCTGGCTGAGCATGGCACTCCCTCTTCTCGCCCCGGCGTTATACCAAGCCCGGGCCAGGGGACAAGCCAGGCTTGATGCCGCGCCGGGAACCGGGCAGTTTGGCCCGGGAAAGGAGCCCGCCTTGGCCCAGAGTGCTGCCCTCGATCTGCCCCAACCGATCCGGCTTTATGACACGGCCCGGGCCCCGAACCCGCGGCGCGTGCGCATTTTTCTGGACGAGAAGGGCCTGTCGCTTCCTGTCACCGACGTCACGATCATGACCGGCGCGCATAAGGCGTCCGGCTATCGCGACCGGGCGGGCACGCATCATGTGCCGGCCTTGGAGCTGGCCGATGGCACAATGCTCACCGAAACCGTGGCAATCTGCCGGTATCTGGAGGCGCTGGTGCCCGAACCCGCGCTGATGGGGCGCGATGCGCGCGAGGCGGCCATCATCGAGATGTGGCAGCGGCGGGTGGAGTTCCAACTGCTAATGCCGATCGCCTTTGTCCTGCGGCATGGAAACCCGGCCATGGCGGTGCTGGAAAGCCCGCAGGTCGCCGTCTGGGCCGAGCATAACCGGCCCCGGGTGGTCGATGCCCTGCATTGGCTCGACCGACGGCTGGCAGGCTCCGAGCATGTTGCGGGTGCGGAGTTTTCGATCGCCGATATCACGGCAATTGTCGCGGTGGACTTCATGCGCACGATCAAGCAGCCGATCCCGGAGGCCTGCGCGGCGCTGTCGGCCTGGGCGGCGCGGGTCCGGGCCCGGCCGTCGATGCGGCCCTGAGGGGAGCTGCCGGGTGCCCATGATCGGTTTGGCCAGGATCGTTTGGGGCACCAGATACTACTGGAACGGGCATGCTGTGCGCCCAGGCCGCGCCCGCCCAGGCAAGGTCTGGCCGAGCGCCGCGGGCGCTTTCGGGTGATGCGGCATGGGTGAGATGAGCCAGAGCGACACCACCCCGCCTGCCGCGGCGGATGCAGGGGGAGACGGCTCGGCCTCCTCCTTGAGCCCGGTCGAGGCGTTCAGCCAACTTGCCTTTCTGGTCGAGTGCGGCGCCGATGAGGCGATCTCCACACGCGCCCGGAACCGGTTCGATGAGGCCACAGCGCCACAGGAGGCAGCGGCGGCGATGGCGGCAGCACCGCCATCGGGGCGGGCGGACCGCCCGCCCACCGACCGGGCGATGGCCCGGTCGGGGCCGCCGCCTGCGCCCCCCGCCCCGGCCCTGTCGCATGGGGCAGGCGATGAAAGGGCGGGTCACCAAACGGCGGAAACCGAATTCGAGCACATCGCCTCGGCACACAGCATCGCGGCCGGCTGCGACAGCCTTGCCAGCCTTCGCGACGCCATCGCCGCATTCGATGGCTGCAGCCTCAAGCGCGGCGCGCGCACCTGCGTCTTTGCCGATGGCTCGCCGGCTGCCCGCCTGATGATCATCGGCGAGGCCCCTGGGCGCGAGGAAGACCAGCGCGGCCTGCCCTTTGTCGGCCGCTCGGGCCAGCTTCTCGACCGGATGCTGGCGGCCATCGGCATGGCCCGCGACCATCCCGACCCGGGCCTGGCGGTCTATATCACCAATGTCCTGCCCTGGCGCCCGCCGCAGAACCGCGAGCCCTCTTCGGACGAGATCGCTATGATGAAGGCGTTTCTCCTGCGCCATATCAAACTTGCGGATCCCGAGTTCCTGCTGCTGATGGGCCGCAGCGCCGCGTCAACCCTTCTTGAGACCGCAACCGGCATCACCCGGCTGCGCGGTCAGTGGCATCGCGTGCTCGACCGCCCGGCACTGCCCACCTTCCACCCCGCAGCGCTGCTGCGCAATCCGCTCCACAAACGGCTGGTCTGGGCCGATCTTCTGGCCCTGCAGGACCGCTTGGAGCAGACCCGGTGACCCGGCTGCTTGCCTTTTCCGACCTTCATGCCGGGCGCCGCGCGGCTGAGGCACTGCGCGATGCGGCCACCCTCCCATCCGGGACCGCCGCGGCCGTGGATCTGGTGCTCGGCGCCGGCGATTTTTGCAACATGCGCCAGGGCCTCGACGCGGCCTTGGCGCTCCTCCTGCCTCTGCCCTGCCCGGTCGTGCTGGTCCCCGGCAATGCCGAAAGCGCCGAGGAGCTGGAAACCGCCGCCGCGGCCTATGACGAGGTCACCATCCTGCATGGCACGGGCGGCACATTTGCGGGCCTGCGCATTTTCGGCCTTGGCTATGGCGTGCCCATCACCCCGTTCGGTGCATGGTCCTGCGATCTGAGCGAAGAGGCCGCGGCCCGGATGCTCGACCGCTGCACCGCCGCCGATATCCTGATCACCCATTCCCCGCCCAAGGGCATTGCCGACCGCACCTCTGCCGGACTGTCGGTCGGCTCCACGGCAATCCTTGCAGCGGCCGAACGGCTGCAGCCGCGCTATCTGCTTTGCGGGCATATCCATGACAGTTGGGGCCAGCGCGGCAGGATCGGGGCCTGCGAGGTGATCAATCTGGGCCCCGCGCCCACCCTGCTGGAGACCGCATCATGAGCGCGCGCGCCTTCCTGCCGGTTCGCATCGCCGTGCTGACCGTCTCCGACAGTCGCGGGCTGGCCGAGGACCGCTCCGGCGACACGCTGGTCGAGCGGCTGCAGGCCGCGGGCCACGCCCTTGCCGATCGCCGGATCCTGCCCGATGAGCGTGCGCAGATCGCCGACTGCCTGCGCGGCTGGATTGCCGATCCGGGCGTCGATGTGGTGCTGAGCACCGGCGGCACGGGCTTGACCGGGCGCGACGTGACGGTCGAGGCGCATCGCGATGTCTATGAAAAGGAGATCGACGCCTTTGGCACGATCTTTACCATCGTCTCGATGCAAAAGATCGGCACCTCGGCCGTGCAAAGCCGCGCGACCGCAGGGGTGGCCGGGGGCACCTATCTTTTTGCCCTGCCCGGCTCGCCCGGTGCGTGCCGCGACGCCTGGGACGAGATCCTCCTCCACCAGCTCGACTATCGCCATGCGCCCTGCAATTTCGTGGAGATCCTGCCCCGGCTGACCGAGCGGGAGCGGCGCAAGTGACGCTTTACCCCGACCCGCGCGCCGCCGAATTCCCGCCCTTTGGCGACTGGTCGGCACCCGGCCCGGCAACCGGCGTGGCCGCGCTGATCGAGGATCAGCATGGCCGCATCCTGATGCAGCTGCGCGACGACATCCCCACGATCGCGGCCCCCGGGCTGTGGGGCTTTCCTGGCGGCGGGGTTGAGCCGGGCGAGGCGCTGGAGAGCGCGATGCGGCGCGAGCTGGCCGAGGAGACCGGGCTCAGCCTCGCGCCCGGGGTGCTGCGCCCCTATCACCGGGTGGTCACAATCGAGCATCGGCGCACGCGGCTTTACGTCTTTCGCACCGCAATGGAGATTGCGCCCGAGCGCATTGTGATCGGCGAAGGGGCCGGCATGGCGCTGTTGACCGCGGCCCAAATCGCCACCTATCCGGTGGTTGCGCCGCTTGCCGAACTTGCTGCCGCGCATTTTGCGCTGAGCCGAGCATGACCGGCTTTCGTAACGCTGTGTAACGGCGCGTAAAACTCCGACGGAGGGGGCTGCGCTGGCCGTATTGGCGCTATACCTAACCGCAACGGGCGTCCGGCTCGTGGAGAACTGATCATGCGCTTCTATATCCGGGGGCTGTCTGGGCTTCTCATCTTTGCGCTGACCATCGGGCTGCTGGCGCTGGGGTTCGGGCGGTTGGGTCAAAGCATGCGCGAGCGGGAGGAGCGCGCGGCGCGCACCCCAGCGCCAAGCGAGCGCGTCATTGCCGTGACGGTCGCGCAGCTGACCCGGGGCCCGGCGCATCCGGTGATCACCGCCTATGGCCGGGTTGAGAGCCGGCGCATGCTTGAGCTGCGCGCCGCCGAGGATGGGCCGGTCATCGAGCTTGCCGAGGCGTTTCGCGATGGCGGGCTGGTTGCCGCCGACACCCTGCTTGTGCGCATCGATCCGGCCGACGCCCAGTCGGCCCGCGACGCCGCGCGCGCCAGCCTGGCCGAGGCACGGGCCGAGCTTGCCGAAGCCCAGGCGGTGCTGACCCATGCACGCGACGATCTCGCCGCGGCCCAGGCCCAGCACGATCTGCGCGCCCAGGCCCTCACCCGCCAGGAAGAGCTCCTGGGCCGTCGGGTCTCCACCGATGCCACGGTCGAAAATGCCCGGATCTCGCTCTCGGCCGCCCAACAGGCGCTGATCGGCTCGCGGCAATCGCTGTCGGCGGCCGAGGCGCGTATCCTGCGCAACCAGCTGGCGGTCGATCGCGGCATCCTCACCCTGGCCGATGCCGAGCGCGACCTTGCCGAAACCGAGATCGCAGCGCCCTTCACCGGCCTGATCACCGATGTTGCGGCCGTGCTGGGCCGCCGGGTCGCGGTCAATGAGGTGCTGGGCAAGCTGGTCGATCTGACCCGTATGGAGGTGGCGTTCCGGGTCTCGACGGCCGAGTTTGCGCGTCTGCTTGACGCGGGCGGGCGGCTGCGCGCGGCGCGGATCACCGCGGTGCTCGATCTGGGCGGACGGCCGCTTGCGGTCGAGGGCACGCTCAACCGCGCCGGCGCCATGGTCGATGAGGGCCAGACCGGCCGGCTTCTTTACGGCACGCTTGAGCTTGACGCCGACACGGTCTTGCGGCCGGGCGATTTTCTCACCGTGGCGATCACCGAACCGGCCATGTCCGATGTGGCCGTGCTGCCGGCCACGGCGGTGACCGAGGATGGCAGGCTCTTGCTTGTCACCGAGGAGGACCGGCTGCGCGAGGTGACCCTGCCGATCCTGCGCCGGCAGGGCGAAACGGTAATCCTGGGCGATGCGCCGGAGGGCGCGCGCTATGTCGTTGCCCGGCTGCCGACCCTGGGGGCGGGCATCAAGATCCGCCCGGTTTCGCCCGATGACACACCGCAAAGCGCCGAGATGGTGGTGCTGTCGCCCAGCCGGCGCGCGGCCCTGATTGCCGCCATCGAGGCCAATACCGGCATGCCGGAAGAGGCACGGGCGCGAATTCTCGCCCGGCTGCAGGAGGATAAGGTGCCCCGGGCGCTGCTCGACCGGCTCACCGCGCGGGGCCAGGACGGATGAACGGCGCCATCGGCTATTTCGTCCGCCACAGGACCATCGCCAACCTGGTCTTTGTGGTGATGCTGGTGGGCGGGCTGATCGCGCTTGACCGGCTGCGCGCGCAGTTCTTTCCCGACGTCGTCATCGAAACCGTCACCGTTTCGGTGATCTGGTCGGGTGCGGGGGCCGAGGATGTCGACCGCGGCATCGTTGCGGTGATCGAGCCGGTGCTGATCGCCATCGACGGGGTCGACAAGATCACCTCGGTGGCCACCGAGGGCCGCGCCTATGTCAGCGCGGATTTCGAGCCCGGCACCGATATGTCGCGCGCGACCGATGATGTGAAGGCGGCCATCGACACAATCACGACCCTGCCCGACAATGCCGAAGACCCCAAGGTGCAGCGCGCCGCCTGGCGCGATCTCGTCACCTTTGTCGCCGTCACCGGACCTGTGGGCAGCGACCAGCTGGTGCGCATGGCCGATGAGCTGATCGCGCAGCTTTTCCGGGCCGGGGTGACCCGAACCGCGGTTCAGGGCGTGTCGGACCCGCGCATCACCGTCTCGCTGACCGAAGCGGCGATGATCCGGCATGACGTGACCCTGGCCGAGATTGCCGCCGCAATCTCGGCCGAGGCCGAGGCCGATCCGGCCGGCGATGTCACCGGCTCGGGCAGCCGGGTGCGCTCGGGCGTCGAAAAGCGCTCGGCCGAGGAGATCGGCGCCATCGCGCTGCGCGTCAATCCCGACGGCACGCGGCTTTTGATCCGCGACGTTGCCGAGATCGAGGTCGAGGGCATGCAGGCCCGCACGGCCTTTTACATCGACGACCAGGCCGCGGTGACGGTGCGGGTGGAACGCTCGGATGCCGGCGACGCCATCGGCATCCAAAAGACCGTCGAGCGGGTTGTGGCCGAATTGCAGCCCACCCTTCCCGAGGGCGCGAGCATGTCGCTGATCCGCGCCCGGGCCGAGGCGATTTCGGGCCGGCTCGATCTGCTTATCGAGAACGGCGCGCTCGGCCTTGCCATGGTGCTGGTGCTGCTGTTCTTATTCCTGGACGCCCGCACCGCCTTCTGGGTGGCCGCCGGCATCCCGGCTGCCATGCTGGCCGCGCTGGGGCTGATGTGGGCCGCGGGGCTCACCATCAACATGGTCTCGCTGTTCGCGCTGATCCTGACGCTGGGCATCGTGGTCGACGATGCGATTGTCGTGGGCGAGTATACCGACCAGCTGCACCGCTATCACGGGCACAAACCGGCCGATGCGGCGCGGCTGGGCGCGCTGCGCATGACCGGGCCGGTGCTTGCCTCGACCATCACCACCGTCATCGCCTTTGCCTCGCTGACGCTGGTGGGCGGGCGGATGGGCTCGCTGATCTCCGACATCCCGTTCACCGTCTCGGTGGTGCTGCTGGCCAGTCTGGTGGAGTGCTTTCTGGTGCTGCCCCATCACATGCACCACGCGCTGCTCGCCTCGGCCAAGGAAAGCTGGATCGACGCGCCCTCGCGCATCTTCAACCGCGGCTTCGACTGGTTCCGCCGCCGCCTGTTTGCGCCCTGTACTGAGTGGGTTGTCCGGCTGCGCTATCCGGTCTTGGCGGGTTGCATCGCGCTCTTGGCCTGGACGATCTCGCTGTTTTACACGGGCGAGCTGCGCTTTGTCTTTTTCAACGCGCCCGAAGAGGGCAATGTCATCGGCAATTTCGCCATGCTGCCCGGCGCAACGCGCGAGGACAGCCTGGCGATGATGCGCGAATTGCAGCGCGCGGTGGTCGCCGTGGCCGCCGAGTACGAGGCCGAGGACGGCACCAACCCGCTGACCTTTGCCATGGGCCGGGTGGGGTCGAATGCCGGGCGCGGCCTGTCGGCCAGCGATGCCAAGGATGGTGACCTTTTGGGGGCGATCGAGGTCGAGCTGATCGACCCGGATCTGCGCAGCTGGACCTCGGCGGCCTTTGTTGCGCGGCTGGAAGCCGAGATCCGGCGCCACCCGCTTTTGGAGACGATGAGCTTTCGGCGCGGGCGGTTCGGCCCGGGCGGCAATGATCTGGAAGTGCGGCTTTACGGCGATGATGCCAAGGTGCTTAAGGCCGCGGCCGAGGATCTCAAGGCCCAGCTTGCCGAGTTCGACATCGTCACCGAGCCCGAAGACAGCCAGGCCTATGACAAGACAGAGCTGGTGCTTGAGCTCACCCCGCAGGGCGAGGCGTTGGGTCTCGACATCGAGACCATCGGCACGGAGCTTTATCGCCGGCTTTCGGGCATGGATGCGGCGGAGTTTCCGGTCGGGCTGCGCACCGGCACGATCCGGGTGATGATGGCCGAAAGCGAGATCACGGCCGACTTCCTCTCGCGCACCCGCATTGCCACCGGCACGGGCAGCTATGTCGCGCTGTCGGATGTGGTCACCATCACCGCCTCGGACGGGTTTGCCACCGTGCGGCGGGAAAACGGTCAGCGGGTGGTGACGGTGACCGCGGATGTCGAGGAGGGCGATGCCGACGCCTCGGCCCGGTTCCGCGCGGCCATGGAAGAAGAGGTGCTGCCGGCACTCGCCGAGCGCTGGGGCATCCGGATCGATCAGGGCGGGCTGGCCGAGCAGGAGGATGAGTTTCTCTCCGACGCGCTGATCGGGCTGATCGCCTGTCTGATCGGCATCTACGCAGCACTTGCCTGGGTGTTTGCCAGCTGGTGGCGGCCGATGGTGGTCATGTCGATCATTCCCTTCGGCCTGATCGGCGCGTTCTGGGGCCATGTCTGGTGGGGTGTGCCGCTCTCGATGTTCTCGATCGTCGGGTTTCTGGGCATGACGGGGATCATCGTGAACGATTCAATCGTGCTGATCTCAACCATTGATGAGGCGGCGCGCCGGCGCGCACTGATCCCGGCCCTGGTCGAGGCGACCTCGCGGCGGCTGCGCCCGGTGGTGCTGACCACGCTGACCACGGTGCTGGGCATGGCGCCGCTGCTCTATGAGCCCTCGGTGCAGGCGCAGTTCCTCAAACCCACGGTCATCACCATCGTGTTCGGGCTGGGCTTTGGCATGCTCCTGGTGCTGGTGCTGGTGCCGGCGGTCGTCGCGATCCAGGCCGATCTGGGCAAGTATTGGCGCGGCCTGCGACGCGGGCTGACGGCGCGCCACGCGCCGATGCGGGCCGTGCGGCAGCGCCTGCAGCTTGCAGGGGTGGGCATTGCCGGCTGCGGCATCCTCACTGTGGGATGGTTTGCGGCCACCGGCAGCGCGGCACCGGTGATCGCCTCCTTGGGCCATGCGCTGGCACCGAGCGCCGGGGCGGGGGTGCAGGCCTATCTGCTTTTTGCCCTCGCAACAGCGGCCATCATCGGTCTGATGGCGCTGAGCAGACCGCGGAGACCGGCCAAACCATAGTCCCGGTCGCCATCTCCCGCCTTACAGCGCAGGTCTCAGCGCGGTAAATGGGCTGTGCTGGTCGGGTCGCCTTGTCTCTTGTTCGCCGTTTTCCGCGCCATTTTCCATGCGCGCAGCCCCATTCTCCCGGGTCCCATTCTCCCGAGTCCTATTCTCCCGGCCGTTACTCTGACCCCGGCGCGCGCAGGTCCGGGCCGCGCAGGTGGTGGCGCCAGATGATCAGCGCCACGGGAATGCCGGTGAGCCCGAAGAGCAGCAAAATCTCCTCCCGCGCCAGGCCCAATGCGAGCAGAACGACGCTCACCAGCGCCGAAAACACCATGGCAATGGCATCGACCACATTCGACGCGGCCACAAAGCGCCCGCGCGCGGCCAGGGGCGAGGTGGCCTGATAGATCACCGAGAGCGGCACGACGAACAGCCCCGCACAGCTCGCCATCAGCAGGAACGCGGCCAGAATGGGCCAGGCATCGGCGCGAGCGAGGAAGGCTGCCCCGCTCAGCAATGGCGTCTCCTGGGGCAGCGCCGTGTAGCCCTGCAGGGCAAAATAGAGCACGCCCAGCCCGACCATCATCCCCAACGCGCCATAGGGGACGGTGACATAGGTGATGCGGCCCTTGAGGATCACGTTGCACAAAAGCGCGCCGATCGCCACGCCCAGGGTGAAGGTCACAAGCAGGATCAGCGCGACATCCTCGGTGCCATGCAGGGTGTTCTTGGCCAAAGGCGGCACGAAGCTGAGCACCGCGGCGGCCGTAAACCAGAACCAGGCAAAGCTCAGAATGGCAAAGAAGGGCTCGCGCACCTTGGCGCAGTCGATCAGCAGCCGGACCATGGCGCGCGGCAAGACCCAGTCGACCTTGGGGCGGTCGGCCGAGGGCGGCACGGGCAGCGCGCGCAGACTGGCAAGCCAGCCGACCACGGCAAGCGTGATCACAGCCACCGACACGATGATCACCCCGGCATCGGTCAACACCAGCTTGGCACCGGCGATCTGCCCGCAAATGATCGCGATGAAGGTTGCCGCGGCGACCAGCCCATTGCCCGCCACCAGCTCATTGCGTTTGAGGTAATGCGGCAGCACCCCGTATTTGATCGGCGCAAAGAAGGCCGATTGCGCGCCCATCGCAAACAAAAGCACAAAGAGGAAGGTGAGGTTTTCCAGATGGAAGGCGATGGCCGCAAGGACCATCAGCACGATCTCCATCCCCTTCACCCGGCGCATCATCACCGCCTTGTCCATGCCGTCGGAGATCATCCCGGCAGTGGGCGAGCAGAGCGCAAAGGGCAGGATGAAGAGCCCCGCCGCGACCTGATTGAGCATGTCGATGGAGCCGTCGAGCCCCTTTTCGGCCGCCAGCCGCCAGGTCAGCAGCGCCACAAAGGCGGTCTTGTAGACCTGGTCGTTGAAGGCGCCCAGAAACTGCACCGAAAACAACGGCCAGAAGCGCCGCGCGGTGAGCAGTTCGAACTGATTGGGGCGGGCGGGCGCTGCTGCACCCGTGTCGCCCGGCTGTGCCTCAATCGTCATTTCCGGCCCGCCTTTCCCACCTCTGCCGCGCTTGGGTCGCGACCTCGGGCGATGCATGCGCCTCGATCAGGGTGATCGTGGCAGTTTCGATCTGCGTTTCAAGCCTTTCCATGAAGGCGTCGTGATCCAGCCCGGGCGCGATGGGCGGCAGAAAGCGCAAACCCCCCGTCGCCCCGGCGGTCTTGCGCCAGCGCCGCTGTAGCCAGATCACCCCCACCGACATTGCCACCGGATGCACCGGCACGCCCAGCGCCTCATGAATGCGAAACACGCCGGAGCGGTAGCGCGCCCGGGCGCCCAGTTTCATCAGGATGCCTTCGGGATAGATCAGCACCGGGCGTCCCTCGGCCAGAACCCGGCGCGCGCCGGAGATCACCGCCTCGGTGCGCCCGGCGGGCGGGCCGGAAACCGGCACCAGAATATAGCCCAGCTTGCGGATGATGCGGCCCACGAACGGGTAGCGCTCAAGCTCCTGCATCGCGATGGCGCCGATATCGGGATAGAGGTTCAGCAGCAGGATCGCATCGAGCTCGGATTGATGCTTTGAGACGATGACCGCCGGGCGGCCATCCTTGGGCAGGGTGTCGCGGCCCTGCACCTCGATCGTCGCCCCCAGCAGATTGCGCACGCCCCAAAGCGCCATGCGGGTCCACAGATGCAGCATGCCGCGCATGGTGCGGGTGCCGGCGATGGGGCTGATCAGGAAGGCCGCCAGCGCCAGCACGGCCGTGCCCGCGTAAAACCACATGTTGAACAGAAAGCTGCGCATGGGTTACCGGGGGCTGCCCTGCGCCGGACGCTCAGTGACCATGCGCGCCGGCATCCTGCGCCAGGATCGCACGGGCTGCGTCACAATCGGCCGTCATTTGCGCAATCAGCGGCTCGACCCCCTCATAGGCCAGCTCAGGACGCAGAAACTCAACCAGACCGACCGAGATTTCTGCGCCGTAGAGGTCCCCGGAAAACTCAAACAGAAAGACCTCCAGATTTGGCCTGTTCTCGCCAAAGGTCGGGCGCACACCGATCGAGGCTGCCCCGCCAAAGCGGCCCTGATGGGGGCCGTCGATGATGTCCACTGTCACTGCATATACGCCGAATCGCGGCAAATGCAGCCCCTCCATCGAAAGATTGGCGGTGGGAAAGCCAAGATCCCGCCCGCGCTGGTCGCCCTTTTCGACCCGCCCCTCGATGCGGTGGCGGTGGCCCAGCATGGCGGTCGCATCCTCGGGACGGCCGGCGCTGAGCGCGGCGCGGATCGCGGTGGAGGAGATGTCGCCCTGCGTGTCGGCAAGGATCGGCGCCTCGCTCACGCCAAAGCCCAGCGTCTCGCCCAGGGCGGTGAGGCGCGCGACATCGCCCTCCCGCCCCTTGCCAAAGCGAAAATCCGCCCCCACCACGACATGCGCGACGCCCAGCGCGTCCACCAGCACTTCGCGGGCAAAGGCCTCGGCGCTGAGCCCGGCCAGGGCGGCGTTGAACGTAACCTCATGCAGAACCTTGACGCCGAGCCGCTCCAGCCGATGCGCCCGGGCCCGCGCGTTCATCAGGCGAAAGGGCGGCGCGTCGGGGGCAAAGAAGCTGCGCGGATGCGGCTCGAATGTGACAAC
>JBCBKN010000057.1:0-15462 GCA_038521775.1 Pseudomonadota bacterium
CACCGATGAAGGCAAGCCCTGGCCGCGAGATGGAGGCGGTGCGTGCCGCCAATTTCCTGGCCAATAATGACGCGCATGGCGCCGACTGGATCCGCTTCAACAAACCGCCCGGCGAGGGCGGGGGAGAGCGCGCCGGGCGCCGCCGCCGCCGCGGGTAAGGCGCCGGCAAACGCGCGGCTGAACCGGCCGTAAGCGCGCGGCCATTTTGGCGCCGGCACCAGCACTGGGGCCAGCACTGGGGCCAGGACTGGGGCCAGGACGGGCGCGGAGTCAGTCGACCCTGCGGCCGGGCGCGGATGCGCCGCCGCCGAGGCGCTTTTCCAAGCGCTTCACGCGGCGGCGGATGGGATCGTCCGGCGCGGCCAGTGCGTCGGCGCGACGCAACGCCCGCGTGGCAAGGTCGGTCTCGCCCGCCGACAGGAGCGACTGCGCGATATCGAGCGCCCGCGCCGGGCTGTGCAGCTCGCCGATCTGCGCCTCCAGCCGCGACCGCCCCGGCCCGCGTCCGGTTTGGTGCTTGAGAAGGGCATAGGCCGCGCGGCTCTCTCCCGCCTCGCGGTCATGGTCACGCGAAAGACTGTTGAGCAACGCGGCGGCAACCGACAGATCGACAGCGCCCGCATGCGGCACGGGACGCTCGGCGGGGTCGAGCGTGAAGCGGATCCGCTCTTGGGTGACCATGCCCAGCCAGTCCAGATCCGGCGCGACACTCTCGTCGAACCGATCCCAGTCGAAATCGGGCAGCCGGAAGGGTTGGCGCCCCGCCATCCCCGCCATCCCCGCCAGCTCGGACTGCGCGGCCAGAACCCGGTTTTTCAGCCGGCGCGACCGGGCCGGGTTCAAACGGCCGTCGACAAAGGGCGGAACAACACGGTTCAGCGCCTCCAGCAGCAAGGTGGAGCCATGGTCCAGCGCTTCGTTGACCACGCGGCCCTGCACCCCCAGCGCCTCGGGCAGCGCCCCGAAGGCTGCGTCGAAAAAGGCCGCAACCACACTGCCGCCGGGAAACCTGTCCGGCGCGAACCGGTGGATTTCGACCGCGTCCTCACCGAACGCGTCCAGCCAGGGCGCGAGGCGCGCCTCAAAGCCTGGCAGGATCGAGGCTCGAACCAGCCGCGGCTGCGTCGTTTCGCGCAGGTCCAGAGAGACATGGGCGAGATCGGCAAAGGTCGCCCCGCCCCTGATCAGCTGCTGGGCCATGCTGTTGGCATAGCTGTAGGGCGCGCGCAGAAAGACGATCAGCCGCACATGATCGACCAGCGGGGTGACAAGCCGGGCCATGTCGCGCACCGCCTCGGGGGCGAAATCGACCAGGTTCTCGGAGCTCAGCATCAGCGTCGACTGGGTCGCCTGGGCGAGCCAGTCGGCAAACGACCGGCGCATCTCAGCGCCGAACGCGCGCTGCGCGGGCACGCTGTCGACCCCCCAATTCCGGACCATATGGTTGCGCGAAAGATCGTCATGAAACGCGGCATAGATCCGGGCCGAGCTTTGCCCGGGTTCAAAGAGCGCCACGTCCTGCATCGCCAGCGCCTCTGCCCCGCCGGCCAGCGTCGCCTGGATCGAGCTGGAGCCGGTCTTGTGCGCGCCCAGATGCAGGATAAGAGTGCGTGCCACAGCCGCTGCCTTTCCTTTCGGCCGCGTCACCGCCCCGCCACGCCGGGTGTGGGTCAAAGCATCAGGCCGGTTGCGGGGCAGAGTATCAGGGCCGCGCGCTGGGTCCATTCCTCCCTGCCGGGGCCGGCGCGCAGCCCGTCACACGATGCTACGCCACGCCGTGCAGCACGGGCGCGACCTGCGTCTTGCGGCAAAAATCCGGCCGTTATGACCGGCGCAGACCCTGCCTTGCCCCCGAAATCCGCCATTTCTGCCCCGTCCCGCGTGACCCAGCGCACTTTGGCCCGCCATCAAACCGCCCGAATGTGCTCGACAACACAGTCACGCCGCTGTGAGGCCTAGTGCACCCGCCGCTGTGTAACTAACTTCACTCTTGCGACGCAGGCTTTCAAATGAAACGAGCCCATACGGGCCATCATTCACAGTTAGTTCCGCGTTTTATCTAGCGTCGCTCCGGGTTGGACGAGCCTTTTTGACCCCAACTCGCAGTGTGTTCGTACACTGCTTGCAAAGAGAGTGAACTAGACATGACCAAGACTGTTTTTGAGAAATCCTCGACTGAGCGCGTTGTCAATATCGAGGACACCGCAGTCACGCCCCCCTCGATCGGCACCAATGCCCTGCGGCTGGGCGATGCCGGCGACAACTGGCTCTTCGGCACGGTCAATGCCGACACGATCGAAGGCTTTGGCGGCGAAGACACCATGTATGGCGGCGCTGGCAACGACACCTTCCGCTATTCCAATGGCGAGGACGCCGATGCCGGCGAATATGTCTATGGCGGCTCCGACCATGACCGTCTCCTGCTGCAAGGCACGGGCACCTATGATTTCCGCGGGGCGCAGTTCTCCTCGATCGAAGAGCTGGAATTCTCCGCTGCATCCGGCACCGTCAACACCGTTTATCTGAGCAGCGCTGAGCTCGCACAGGGCAATGATCTGGCCTCCGACCTGCTGGTCGATGCCGACTCGACCACCGGCTCCAACAACCACATCCGCGTCTACACCGATGGCACCTACAACAATGTCAACCTGTCGCAATGGACCTTTCAGGACTGGCGCGACACCGGCAGCAGCGCCGACAGCATCAGCATTTACGGCGATGGCAATGTGAACTGGCTGACCGGGTCGAGCCAGCGGGATCTGATCTACGCTCTGGGCGGGAACGACGTCCTTTCGGGATTGGGCGACGCAGACCGCCTCTATGGGGGCGCGGGCGCTGACTTTCTCTATGGCGGAGATGACAACGACATCCTCTATGGCGGCACCTGGACCGACCATGTCTATGGTGGAGAAGGCGACGACCAGCTCGTGGTCAATGCCGGCGAGTTCTACGACAACAGCTATGGCGGCAATGGCGTCGACACGCTCAACCATGTTGCCAGCACCTATGACGGTCTGGTCATCGATTTCGAGGCCGGCACGCTCAGCGGCGCCGGGGTGAGCGGCACCGCAAATGTCTCGAGCATCGAGCGCTATCAGGACGGCTCGGGCGACAGCACCATCACCTCGGCCGGCACCGGCCAGACCCTATACGGCAATGGCGGCAACGACACCATGATCGCCACCACCGGGTCGGAGACGATGTATGGCGGCAGCGGCACCGACACGCTCGACCTCTCCGTCGACAACTGGAAATACAGCTTCGACATGAACAGCGGTCTGTCGCTGGAATACGGGGCGAGCGAGCTGTTCCGCCTCTTTGAAAACGTCATCTTCGGCAACAAGGATGACAGCGTCACCGGCACCTCGGGCGCGAACCGGCTGGAAATGGGCGACGGCGATGACAGCGTCGATGCGGGCAGCGGCAATGACGTGATCTTCGGTGAAGAGGGCGATGACATCATCGCGGTTGGCGCTGGCACCGACACCGCCTATGGAGGCAGCGGCAAGGACCTCGTCATCGTCGGCGACTCCAGTTTCGGCGACAATGACTATTTCAACGGTGGCTCGGGCGTTGAAGACCGCATCGACTATTCGGCCTTCAGCTGGGGCACACCATCGACCCCGGTCATTTTCGACCTGCTCACCAACACCGCCAGCTTCGGCGTGTTCTCAGAGACCATCGTGGGCTTTGAGGAGCTGGTCGGAAGCCAGGGCGCCGAGACGATCCGCGGCGACAACCTCAAGAACAAGATCCATGCCCAAGATGGCGACGACTTTGTCGATGGCCGGAACGGCGACGATGGCATCCTTGGTGAGGGCGGCAGCGACAGTCTGTTCGGCAACCTGGGCAACGACTTCATCGATGGCGGGTTGGATGCCGATTTCGTCTATGGCGGCAGCAATGAGGACCGCCTGCGCGGCGGGCTCGGCAACGACGTGGTCTCGGGCGACAGCGGCAATGACGTCGTCAAGGGCAATGGCGGCAATGACAACCTTTACGGCGGCGGCGGCAACGACAAGGTCAAGGGCAATTCCGGCAATGACCTGATCGTCGACGGCACCGGCGCCGACATCATGGGCGGCGGCACCGGCGCGGACATCTTCGACCTGGTCGTCGACACCGATCTCGACAAGATCGTGGCCTTTGAGGACAACATCGACAAGATCAAGCTCGACGGGTTCTCCTTTGCTGCGCTGACCTTCACCGACCACAAGCCGGGCAAGGTGACCATCGAGTATGGCAGCGACGAGGTCCTGCTGATGGCCTCGGGCAATCTGACCTCGGCCGATCTGACCGCATCGGACTTCATCTTCTGATCCGGCAGATCAACGCTCACGGGATGGGGGTGGCTTCGGCCGCCCCCATTTCGCATCAGCCCGGCGCATAGACGACCGCGTTGAGCGGCTCGTCCGGGTCCAGGGACGGGATCGCCGAGAGCAGCGAGCGCGTGTAGTCATGCCCGGGACTGGTAAAAAGCTGCCGCGTCGGGGCCTGTTCCATGATCTTGCCGTGATACATCACCGCGACATGATCGCAGACATGGGCCACGACCGAGAGATCATGGCTGATGAAGAGGAAGGTCAGGTCGAGATCGCGCTGCAGGGTCTTGAGCAGGTTCAGGATGTCGGCCTGGATCGAGACATCGAGCGCTGCCACCGCCTCATCGGCCACCACGAATTTCGGCCCGCAGACCAGGGCCCGCGCAATCGAGATGCGCTGGCGCTGCCCGCCCGAAAACGCGTGCGGAAAGCGGCGCAGATGTTCCAGATTGAGCCGGCATTTCGCGGCGATCTCGCGCACGCGCTGGTCGGTCTCCTCGCGGCTGCGGGTGAGCTTCATCACCTCCAGGGGCTCGGCAATGATATCGCGCACCGTCATGCGGGGGGAAAGCGCGGCATAGGGGTCCTGAAAGATCAGCTGCGCCCGCCGGCGATAATCGCGCAGCGCCTCGGGCCCCAGCGTGCCGACATCATAGCTCACCTCGCCATCGGCATAGCGGATCGCGCCGCCGGTGATCGGGGCGGCGCGCAGGATGGCCCGGCCCAGCGTGGTCTTGCCCGAGCCGCTTTCGCCGACCAGGCCCACGAAACTGCCCTTGGGTATCTCCAGGCTGACACGATCGACCGCCTTGAGCATCGGCGGCTTGCCGAAAAGGCTGCGCCCCAGCGGGAAGTGGATCGACACATCGTCGACGGAGAGAAGCGTCTCGGTCATGCGATCCCCGCCACGTCTTCGGGAAAGAGCGCTGCAAAATGGCCGGGCGACACTTCGGTCAGCGGCGGCACCTCTCGCTCATAGCGCGAGCCGGGCTTGAGGCTTGCATTGCGCGGATGAAACACACAGCCCGCGGGGCGTTCGAGCGGGCTGGGAATGTCGCCCGGAATGGGCTGCAACGGCGCGTCGAGATCATCGAGATTGGGCAGCGCGTTGATCAGCCCCTGCGTATAGGCATGGGCGGGGTGACGGATCACATCGCGCACCGGGCCGACCTCCATGATCCGGCCCAGATACATCACCGCCACCCGGTCCGCGGTCTGGGCGATCACGCCCAGATCATGGGTGATGAAGATGATGCCCATGCCGAACTCGGCCACCAGATCCTTCATCAGCGCGATCACCTGGGCCTGGATCGTCACGTCAAGCGCGGTGGTCGGCTCATCGGCGATGAGCAGCTTGGGGCTGGTCGAAAGCGCCATGGCGATCATGGCGCGCTGGCGCATCCCGCCCGAAAGCTCAAACGCGTATTGGTCGAACCGCCGCGCCGGTTCCTTGATGCCGACCCGGTCGAGCATGTCGACCGAATGGTTGCGCGCCTGGCGCTTGGTCATGCCGGTGTGCAAAAGCAGCTGTTCGACCATCTGGTCGCCGATGGTGATGGCCGGCGCAAAGCTCGCCATCGGCTCCTGAAAGATCATCGACACCGCACCGCCGCGGATCACCCGCAGATCGCGCGCCCGGCGCAGGCTGAGCACATCGACCTCGCGCTCGGGCAGATGCAGCGTGATCCGGCTTTTCGGCCCGTAAACCGCATTGCTGGGGTTGAGCTGCATGATCGATTTGGCGGTCACCGATTTGCCCGATCCGGACTCGCCCACCAGCCCCATCACCTCGCCCGGAGCCAGCGAAAACGACACATCCTCCACCGCCGTGATCCGCCCTTCATCGGTGTTGAACTCAAGGGTGAGGTTCTCAACCTCGATCAGACGGCTCATGCCTGCCCTCCGCTCTCAAGCAGTTTGCGGAAGATCACCTTATCCTCACCGGTGCTGTAGAAATCGCGCACGCGGCCCTCCTCCTCATAGCCTTCACGCGCATAAAGCGCCCGGGCGGCGGCATGGTCGGGCAGCTGGGTCGTCTCGACGATGATCATGCGCGCGTCGGCCGCGGCCTCGATGCTTGCCATCAGCGCCGTGGCCTGCCCCGTGCCCTGCGCCGCGGGCAGCACGGCAAGCGCGAGCAGGTTCCACACCCCATCGGTCATCGGCTCGGGCCGCGCAAAGGCAAAGCCCTGGGCTGCACCCTGATGTTCGGCCACGCGCCAGAGATCGGCGGCACCGGCAAAGGCCGGGGCGATCATGTTGTCGATCAGCGGTGCCGGGAACAGCCCGCAGCGCTCGGCAATCTCGCCAAGCGCCTGCATATCGGCGGGCCGGGCGGGGCGGATCACTTCTTGGCGTCCGAATAGGGATCGGCCGCATCGCGCAGCCCGTCGCCCACAAACACGAACGCCAGCACCAGGGCGATGAAGAAGAGCACCGGGATGAACTCCCATCGGAAGTTCAAGAGCACATCGATGGAGGAGACGTTTTGCAAAAGCACGCCCAGCGAGCTCACCGGCTCCTTCAGCCCCAGCCCGATGAAGCTCAGCGCCGTTTCGCTCAGCACCATATAGGGAAAGGAGATCACCAGATCGACGATGATATAGCTGGTAAAGCTGGGCAGCAGATGCCGGCGGATCACATGGCCCGAGGAGGCGCCGCAAAGCTGGGCAGCCAGCACATAATCCTGGGTGCGTTCGGTCAGAAGATGCGTGCGCACCCGCCGCGCCAGGGTCGGCCAGCCGATCAGCCCCAGAATGACCGAGATGATCATGAAGCGGGTCTCGGCGCTGACCGTGGGGTAATAGGAGGTCATGATCGCCGCGATCGCCATAAAGAGCGGGATCGCCGGGATGGTGCGGACCGCATCGGTGATCATCTGGATCACCCCATCGACCCAGCCGCCGAAATAGCCCGATATGCCGCCGATGATCAGCGCCAGCACAAAGGAGATCAGCACCCCGATGGTGCCCACCGCAAGCGAGGTCCAGATCGCATGCAGCGTGCGGCTGAAGATGTCCTTGCCCTCGCTGTCAGTGCCAAAGAGATGGATCTGGCCGGTCTCGACCCCGAAAAGCCGGGTGGAGAAGGTGAGCCCGAACAGGCGATACTCCGCGCCTTCCACGAAAAACACCACATAGCGCCGCTCATCGGTGATGGTGGGCTCCATGCGCAGGGTCTGCATGTTGCGCTTCATCTCCACGGTGTGGAGGAAGGGGCGCGCCGAGCAGCCCGCATCGTCACAAAACATCGGGATCTGCGGCGGGCCGTTGAGATAATCGCGGTCGCGCCCGGCGATGGTGGGGTCATAAGGCGAGAGAAAGGGCGCGAACAGCCCCATCAGCACCATCAGGATCAGCACCACCCCGGCCACAACCGCGGTGTGGTTTTTCATAAAGCGCGCGCGGATCAGCTGGCCCTGGGAGGCGGTAAAATAGCTCTCCTTCTTGGCCTGGGCCTTGCTGTCGGCCGCAACGGGCGCGGGGCGGTCAATGGGGGCGTCGGTCATGCGGTCATCCCAGAATGCCGCGGCGCACCCGCGGGTCGGTCGCAGCCAGGATCAGATCGGTGAGGAAGTTCAGCGCCACGATACTGGCGGTCAGCAGGAAGATCACCGCACCGGCCATCTGCTGGTCGTTTGAGCGGGCCAGCGCATCGATGAGCAGCGCGCCGGATTCCGTGAGCGTGAGGATCAGCGCTACAATGGGCAGTTCATTGAAGATGCGGTTGAGATCAAAGCCAAAGCTGTTGAAGATCGGCGCCAGCGCGTGGCGGGCGGGATAGCGCCAGAGAAGCCGGCCGCCCGAAATGCCCCGCGCCCGGGCGGCGGTGACATAAAGCTTGCCGATCTCATCGGACATCAGCGCCCGCACGGTCTGCAGCGCAAAGGCCGTGGCCGACCAGCCCAGGATGAAAACCGGCAGCCAGGCGC
Organism: Pseudomonadota bacterium; assembly: GCA_038521775.1. Lineage (GTDB taxonomy): Bacteria > Pseudomonadota > Alphaproteobacteria > Rhodobacterales > Rhodobacteraceae > J013. Next base: position 8,254 of record JBCBKN010000057.1, read on the forward strand.
GCGACAGGAAATCGACGAACTTGTCCCAGGACCAGGGCGCGTCGCGGTATTCGGCCGAAAACAGCCCCGTCAGGCTGTCGCCATAAAGCATGGTCGAGATCAGCATGATGATCAGCGCGAGCAGGAAGTTCGGGATCGCCAGGCCCAGATAGCTGAACAGGCGCAGCGAGTTGTTGGCCAGGGCGTTGTTGGTCGCGGCCGAAAGGATGCCCACCGGAATGGCGATCAGATAGGCCAGGATGAGCGCGGTGAGGCAGATCGCCAGGCTGATGGTGAACTTGTCGCCCAGAAGCTGGGCGATGTTGAGCCGCAGGATGCAGCTTTCGCCGAAATCGCCCTGAAAGGCGCCGATCAGCCAGGTGCCCCAACGCTCCAAAAAGGGCCGGTCGAGCCCGAGCCGCACCCGCTCGGCCTCGATATCGGCAATGGTGATCTGCTGGCCCTGGGTGTTCTTAAAGGCGACATAGCGCTCGGCACAATCGCCCGGCACCAGCTCCATCAGCGAGAAGACGATGAGCGATACGAGCGCGAGGGTGAAGACCGCCATGGCGGCCCGTACAATGACGAACTGCACGAATTGCGGCATGACGCCCTCCCCTGCTCAGGAAACTCTCATCGCGCCGCGAAAGCATTGCAACGAAAAACGGCAGATCTGCGTGGGAAAGTCGGGGATGTGCCGGGCGCGTCGCAGCGCCCGGCCCGAAAGCGCAGCGCGCGGTCAGTTGGCGTCGGCCAGGAACCACTGCACCGGCGCGTAAGGATAGGTCCGGTAATACTCGTAGGACCAGGTCTTGAACTCGGTCACATTGCGCAGCGCATTGCGGTGATAGACCGGGTTCGGCGCCTGCACCGTGCCGATGAAGAAGAGGTTCTCGGTCATCGCCTTGGCCATGCGCGCGCCGATTTCGGCAGCCGCATCCGAGCCCGGGGTCGCCGCCTGGAAGGCCGCGATATCGTCCATCAGCGCCTTGACATCGGCCGGCGGCTCGACGCCCGCGGCACCGTCGGATTCCACCCATTCCGCCCAGAGCATCCCGGTGCGGTGGCCGAAATAGTTCTCAAAGGGCGGCACCCAAAGCTCATTATTGCCCAGCACCACGGCGACCGGCTGGCCCTTGCCCCACATGCCGACATCGAGCTTGTTGGCCGATTGCGCCGAGCGGTACTCATCCGGCGTCACTTCCTTCACGCTGGTCTGGATGCCGACCTCGGCCCAGTACTGGCCGACAAACTCCACAACCTCGCCGGCAACGCCCTGGGTGGAGAATTGCAGGTTGAGGATAAAGCTCTCGCCATTGGGAAGCTCGCGGAACCCGTCGCCATCGGTGTCGGCCATGCCGATCTCGTCAAGCAGGGCACCCGCCGTTGCCGGGTCATATTCGGCCGCATAGCTGATCAACGCGGGATCGACGAAATCGGGCGCCGGCGAAAAGCCGATATACTGCTTGGGCTCGCCCAGGCCGAAGAACACCGTCTCGTTGAGCTCGTCGCGGTTGATGGCAATCGACATCGCACGGCGGAAGCGCACATCCGAGAACACCGCCCGCTTGCCCTCATCCTCCGAGGTCACATTGAACGAGAAGGTGGGCATCGCGATGGTCGGTTTGAGCTGGATGGTGTAGTCGCCCTTTTCCTGGTTTTCCAGAAGGATGGGCGCCGAGGGCAGCTGCACCGACTGCGATTTATAGTCGACCTCGCCATTCACCAGCTTGAGGATCCGCACCTCGTTTTCGTTGATGTAGAGCTCGTCCTGCTCGGAGATATAGGGCAGCTGGTTGCCCTGCGTGTCGACCATGTGGAAATAGGGGTTGGCGACAAGCTTGCGGCCCTCGGTGGTGTCGGCCACATAGATGTGGCTTTCCAGCGTCGGCTGGGTCGCGGCCGGCAGGGTGGCGGCCAGATCGGGGTCGCGCAGCATCGGGGTGGGCGTGTCGGTCCAATCCGAATTGCCGTAATAGAAGTTCAAGAGGTCATAGCCGCTTTCAAACCCGAATTCGGCGGCGACCGCATCGGCCTCGGGGTTGATGTCGGGGTGGAACTGACCCAGGAAATGCTTGGGCTGAAAGCCTTGCGCATAGGCATTGGCAAAATGGATCAGCAGGCCGGGCTTGGGCGCCGGCAGCACAAAGGCAAAGGTCAGCTCGTCGATCACCTCAATGGCGATCGGATCGCTGCCGACAAGCACATAATCCTTGGGGTTCTCGATGACGTTCGAATCGAGCGCCAGATTGTTGAGCCAGAACTCCACATCGGCCGAGGTGAAGGGCGCGCCATCCGACCATTTATGGCCCGCGCGCAGGGTGAAGGTGAGGCGGGTGTAGTCTTCGTTCCACTCCCAGCTCTTGGCGACATTGGGCACGATGGTCTGCAGATCATCGGCATAACGCACCAGGTTCACATGGCGGATCGACAGGAAGTCCGAGGTGCCGGCCTCGGTCGCATTCGACAGCGCGCGCAGCGTGCCGCCATGGGTGCCGATCTCGGCATAGGGCACGATGACCAAGGGCTCGGTCGGCAGACGCTCGGCCAGGGGCGGCAGATCGGGGTTGCCCTGGATCGCTGCGTTCAGCGCTGCGATGTCGGGATTGGCGGTGAAGCTCAGCTCGCAGCCGGCAAGCCCCTGGAACTCGGCCAGCTCATATTGCTGGGTGTAGGGCCCGGCGGGCACACCCGCCCGGTCGGCCTGGGTGACGGGCGGGCAGGCGGCGAACGCCGTTCCACCCATCGCAAGGGTCGCAACCCCTGCCAAAAGCAGTCTCTTCATACCTGTTCCTCGCTGTTCGGCGGTTTGATGGGGTGCGGACGACCCGGTGATGCCCCAGGCTCTGCCCGTGCCCTTGGCACTGGGGCACCTGGCCGCTTTTCGCTCGCTTTCAGACATTGCGCCGCCCCCGCTTCGCTGCGGTTCTGATGAGCCGGCTCTGCGCGACCGGCTGTCGGTCAGCAGGGCTCATCCCGAACCGCGCCGGACAGCATCATAGACGCATGACAGTTGTGTGACAGAGCGCGCGTGCACGCCGGAATAGATGACCACCCGCCGGCCCGTCGACGCTGTCATGGTCCGCCGCGCGCGGCTATACTGCGCCAGAGGTGTCAAATGAGGGTTCGCAATGGCAAGCATGCATGGCGATTTTCACTGGCTTGAGCTCAACACCCGCGATCCGGACGCGGCCGCGGCATTCTACACGCAAGTGATGGGATGGAGCATCGAACAGGTGCCGATGGACGATGGCACGCCCTATGGGCTGATCCGCAACGGCACCCGGCTGGTCGGCGGCATCTTCAAGATGGACGGGCCCTATCTCGAGGGCATCCCGAATCACTGGTTCCAGTATTTCGCGGTGGCCGATATCGAGGCGGCCCAGAAGGCGGTGCTGGCCGCCGGCGGCGAGATACGGCGCCCGCCCTTCGATGTGCCCGAAACGGGGCGGATCATGATCGTCTGCGATGCCTCGGGCGCGCCCTTTGGCCTGATGAAACCGGCCGAGATGGGCGCAGATGCGGCCGAGACCGATGGCGCGGATGGCGGCGGCGCGGATGGGGCCGGTTGACCCGCTGCATCCTGCATATCGGCACGACCAAAACCGGCAGCTCCTCGATCCAGCGGAGCTGCTTTGCCCAACGCGCAGAGCTGGCCCGCGCCGGCATTGCCTATTTCGACTGGCGCGAAAACCACAGCTATCTGCACGCTGCGTTCCATGATGATCTGGAGGAGTATGGCCCCCTGCTGCGCCTGGGCTTCGACACCCACCAGGCCAGGGCGGGCTTTGCGCAGGACGCCAAGGACCGGCTTGCGGCGTTCCTTGCCGCGCCGGGCCCCGAGGTCAAGGTGATCTCGGGCGAGGGTCTGGGCGATTTCACGCCCCAGGCGGTGAGCGCGCTGCGCGATCTGCTGGCCCAGCACTGCACCGAGACGCAGGTGATCGTCTATGTCCGCGCGCCCTTTGCCTTTGCCAACAGCCAGGCCCAGCAATGCGTAAAGACCGGGGTGACGTTCGAGGACATCCGGGCCGACACGCTCGGCCAGGGAAAGCCGCGGATGAGGCGCGGCGCCAGCGTGCGGCCAAATTACCGCCTGCGCATCGAGAAGTTCCAGAAGGCATTCGGAGCCGAGGCCCTGGTCATCCGGCCCTTCGAACGGGCGCGGCTGGCCCAGGGCGATGTGGTCGAGGATTTTTTGCGCAGCGCCTTTGGCCGTGGGGCGGCCGCGCTTGGGATCACGCCGATGCGGGTCAATGAATCGCTCGACCATGCGGCGGTTCTGTGCATCGAGGCGGTGAACCGCACCGCGCCGCCCTTCGTCGATGGCCAGCGCAACCCGGCCCGCGCCGAGACCCTGGTCGCGGGCTTCAAGCAGACCGAGGGCGCAACGCCCTTCCGCATGCCAGATTTCGACTGGGCGCGCTTTGCCGACGTGATTGCCGAGGATGTGGCCTGGCTGGCCGACACGACCGGGGACGAGATTGTCTTTCCGCTCGACCCCGAGCATTGGCCGGCGCCGCCGGGCCCGGTCGATCTCGCCGCGGTTGCCGATCTGCTCAACGGGCGGATGCGGGAGCTGGAGAAGGCCCGGCCCGAGGCCCGGTTGCTGGCCTATCTGGTGCGGTTGCTTCTGGGCCGAGACAATGCGGCGTCGCGCATGACCGAGGCGCTGACGCAGGTCAAGGATGCCGCGCTCTTGCTGCCGCTTGCGCGGCTGCTCTCCCAACAGGGCCATACCGGGCTTGCACAGCGCGCAATTGAGCGGGCGGACAAAGTGACCGCGCCCGACAGCCCCGAGCAGGCGCGGCTCAACCGGCTGCGTGCGCAGCTGGCCGATGGGTCCGAACACAGCCGGTGACGGCCCGCCCAGCGCCTGGGCGCTCGGCTCGATTGGACGGCCAGACCGGATGTTAAAGCGGCGCGTGCGCCACGACGCTGCCCCCACTTTTCCCCACCTGCCGGCTGGGGCAGGATGGGCCAACGCCCCGTGCCGCAGAAGGACCCCCATGTCACAGCATCCGCACAATCCGGCGCCCGGTTCGCCGGCTCTGACCGGTCCGGGCATGCCGCGCGCGCCGCTTGCCCCAGGGCTCGACACCAGCCGCATTGTCACCGGGCTGTGGCAAATGGCCGATCAGGAACGCGGCGGCGCCGGGCCGGATCTGGACGCCGCGGCCGAGGCGCTCGCGGGGTATGCCCGGGACGGGTTCACCGGCTGGGACATGGCCGACCATTATGGCTCGGCCGAAATCGTGGCCGGTCGCGCCCGCGCCCTGTTGGCGGCCGAGGGCGGGCCGGCACCGATGATCGCCACCAAGTGGTGCCCCGAGCCCGGGCCGATGACGCCCCAGACCGTGCGCGCCGCGGTGGACCATGCCTTGCACCGGCTGCAGACCGATCACATCCCGCTTTTGCAGCTTCACTGGTGGCGCTATGAGCATCCGGGATATCTTGATGCGGGTGCCGAGCTGATGCGGCTGCGCGCGGCCGGGCTGATCGGCGCGCTTGGCGTGACCAATGTCGATGCGGCCCATCTGCGGGTCCTGGTGAAGAACAGCGTCGCACTGCGCACCAATCAGGTGAGCTTTTCGCTGATCGACCGGCGCGCCGATGGGCCGCTTGCCGAGGCCTGTGCCGCGCTGGGGGTCAGGCTGCTGGCCTATGGAACCCTCTGCGGCGGGTTCCTGTCGGAACGCTGGCTTGGGGCCCCGCCGCCCGCGCCTCAGGATTGGTCGAAGATGAAATATCTGCGCTTCATCGAGGCCGCAGGCGGCTGGGCGGCCTTCCAGGCGGTGCTGCGGGCCGCCGACACCGTGGCCCGCCGGCATGCCGTCTCCATCGCCAATGTTGCCACGCGCTGGGTGCTGGACCGCCCGCATGTCGCGGCGGTGATCGTCGGGGCACGGCTGACCGAACGCGACCACCGTGCCGACAATCTGCGCGCTCTGGGCTTTGCCTATGACGACACCGACCGGGCGACGCTCGACACAGCCCTCGCCGGTCTGGCGCCGATCCCGGGCGATTGCGGGGATGAATATCGCCGCCCGCCCTTTCTGACCGCCTCAGGCGATCTCTCGCATCATCTCGACGAGGTTCCAAAGATCTATGCGGGATCTGCGGTGCCGGACCGTCCGGGCCGGGCGCGGGTCGATACCGGCACGGAATGGGAGGCCGCGGCGGGGTTTTCCCGGGCGATCCGCACGGGCAGCCGCATCCTCGTCTCGGGCACCACGGCCACCGACGACCATGGCCAGGTGGTGTGCCCGGGCGACCCAGCGGGCCAGACGACCTTCATTCTCGACAAGATTGCCGCGTCGCTCGAAGCGCTCGGCGGCAGCCTCGCCGATACCGTGCGAACCCGCATCTATATGAGAGAGACCGAGCGCTGGGAGGAGGTCGCGCGGGCCCATGGCGCGGCACTGGGCGCGGTCCGCCCCGCCAACACGCTGATCCGCGCCGCCGCGGTGGGACCCTATGAGGTGGAGATCGAGGCGGAGGCCGAGCTCGACGCGCCCTAGGGAACGCCGGGCCGTGTCGCCACGGACGGCCGACAGCGATGCCCCCAACCATTGGGCACCCGACACTGGGCACCCTACACTGGGCGCCCGACGCTAGCCGGCCGACACTGGGCACCCGACACTGGGCACTCGACACTTGGCGGCCAACACTGTGCACCCGACCCTTGGCGGCCGGCAGCGCCATCAGCGCTTGGGTTTGTCACGACGTCAGCCGCCCATTTTCTTGCGGCACGAGCCTGTCGCGAGCCCGCAGATGGCACGGGCGCGAGCGTCCTTGCCTTGCCGCACTACGTCGCTCGATCTGCAAGGATGGTAGCCGCGGCCGGACCGCATAGGACGTTGATATAATTGTGAATTTCACGAAACCTGTCTAGCGACGGGCCCTATATTCATCAATGGGTTACGGGGCCGATTGTCTAGCCTATTCACACCAGAACCGCGGCCCATACGGCCATTCTTCTCGACCGGAATAACACGTTTGTTGTTTCCCACCCCGACATTGATAAAAAGCAAAATAAATTTTGCCATTTATGACATCTGAACTATCTGCTGTCAGTGTCAAGACTATCAAAAAATCAATGGAGATCACAATGGCGACTGAATTCGGAACGATTGGCGAAGATACCATAACAACCGGCTCTGGAAACGATGTCATTTATGGAGGCCCCACTACTGCCGAAGATCCATTAGACTTGGGCGATCTTCTCCA
>JBCBKN010000058.1:0-15448 GCA_038521775.1 Pseudomonadota bacterium
CGATTCAGCGCCACTTTCAACACGATCCCCAAAAAGGCCTCAGGGTGCGCGACCGAAACACCAAATCGACGAAGAAAACGACCTCGCACCGCAAGCCCTCAAGCGACCGGAAATGCCACTGATTGGTGAGATAGCGAAACGGGCCGTCGATATAGCTCACATCGATGCGCTGCTCGTCGGGCCGCAACAGAACCCTGCTGCCAAACCGCTCCCGAAACACCTTGAAGGAGATCACGAGTTCGGCATCCAGCACTTCGCGCGGGCCGTCAGGCCGGCGGGTGCGGATCCGCGCGGCCGAGCACCAGGGCAGGAATTCGGGGTATTTGTCGATGCCGGCGATCAGCTCGAACATCTCGTCCGAGGAATAGGGCATCACACGTTTTTCGGCATGGGTCGGCATCTGTGGTTCTGTTGGGCTGTTGCCCCCTGCGCCTGCGCAGTGCAAGGTCCCGATGCATGAGACCGCAGGGCTGGGGGTCATGTGGTCGGGGGCACCGTCCAGTGCGGCGAGACAGTGAGCGGGGCATGGAGCGGGCAGGCTATCACATCGAAGAGCTGATCTCGGCCAAGTCGATCGCCGCGCGTGTGGAAAGCCTTGCGCGGGAGATCGACGGCCATTTCAAAGGCACCGAGAAGCTGGTTCTGGTCGGTCTTCTGCGCGGCAGCTTCGTCTTTATCGCCGATCTGGTGCGCGAACTCTCCTGCCCGGTCGAGGTCGATTTTCTCGAAGCCTCTTCCTATGGCAATGCCACCAGCTCCAGCCGCGAGGTCCGCATTCTCAAGGACCTGTCGGGCAAGATCGAGGGGCGCGACGTGCTCGTCGTCGAGGATATCGTGGACACCGGTCATACGCTTCACCATGTGCTCAAGATGCTGGCCGCGCGCAAGCCCATGCGACTAGAAGTCTGCGCGCTTCTCGACAAACCGTCGCGGCGCGAGGTTGAGATGACAGCGCGGTTCATCGGTTTCTCCATCCCCGATGCGTTCGTGGTCGGCTATGGCATCGATTACGCCCAGGCCGACCGCAACCTGCCCTTTATCGGCGCGGTGCGTTTCGACCCGGCGCCCGACGCGCCGCAATCGGGACGTTGAAATCCCAGCTCGGGCCACAGATATCCTCCTCTCAGCCGCAGGACGAAACGGACCAGGCGATGAACGATCTCAGTCCAGACGAACAGGCGCGCATTTTCTATCTGTCATTCCTTGTCATCGCGTTGCTTGGCGGGGTGATCTATCAGTATCGGGGCCGGATCGGTGCGGCCGTGCAACATGCCGCGATCTGGGGCCTGCTGTTTTGCGGCCTGATCCTGGCCTATGGCTTTCGCGACCAGCTTGCCGTTCAGCTCAGTTTTGGCGAGCCTTTGGAAATCGACGGGCAGACAGTGCGGCTTGAGCGGGAACGCGACGGGCATTTTCATGCGCTGATCGAGGTGAATGGCGTCGAGATTGCGTTTCTCGTCGATACCGGCGCGACCGAGATCGTCCTGTCGCCGCAGGATGCACGACGGGTCGGCATCGACCCCGACCGCCTCGCCTATACCCGCCAGTCGCAGACCGCCAACGGCATCGTTCGCGGCGCGCTGGTGGTGCTGGATGACATGCGCCTGGGCCCGCTTTACGACCGCGACGTGCCAGCGGTGGTCAATGAGGTTGCGTTGCCGCATTCACTGCTCGGCATGCGCTATCTCGACCGGTTCAGCAGCCTGGTGATCGAGAACGGACAGCTCACAATCCGACGCTAAGGCTTAACGCATTGTCAGCGAATGCGGCTTAGCCAGTATCGGGCGGCGCGGGCCGGCGCTGTCACCGATGCAGGAGTGCGCGATGGATGGAAGCGTCCCCCCCCTCGATCTGGCGGACCGGCTGGCACGGGCCGGCGTCATCACGCATCTTTTGCATCTGGATCCGACCGAGCTGGCATCCGAAGCAAAGGACCTGCTTGAGCAAAGACTGCTCAGCGCGCTTTGCGAGCGTGTGACGGGCCATGTCTTCAGAATCGGGCATTTCGAGTATGGCTTCCAGCTCGATCCGGATGCCGCGGCTGCCTTTGGCGGGGTCGAGGCGCTTGCCACGCTTCTGGGCGAAGAGGTGTTCGGCGAGATGGATCCCGACGCGGGCGCCTCAACCGGCTCCACGCTGTCCATTGCCGCCTGTCCGCCCATCGATCCGGCCGAGGCGCTTGACGATGTCGCGCTGATGCTGGTGCGCCGGATGGCTGAGGCCGCGGTCTATGCCGCCGGGCCCGCGGCGCATTCGGTGCTCGATGCGCAGTTTGCCGTGGGCGCCGCCGCCCTTGCCGCCGACGCGATTGCAACCGAGGTGGACCGCGTTGCCGATCGGGTGCGCGCCCTGATCCCGACGCCTGCCATGCTTGCGGCCGAGGATGCCGACAGCGCCGAAACCCCGGCCTGGGCACAGGCGCTTGATGACAAGCTGAGTGCTGCGCTTGCCGCTCAAAACGCGCAAAGTTCGGCGGCTGGCGACGCATCCGCCAACGGCGCTGAAAGCCTGGCCTCTGTCGACCCGGCGGAGCTTGCGAATCTTGTGGCCCAGGATCTGGCGCAGAGTTTTGAGGCCCTGACCGAGAAGCTTGAGGCGGTGCGCTGCGAGTTTGCCGCGGGCGATCGCGCGACAGGGGCCGATGAGCTGGAGGCGAAGGCCGGCCATGCTGCGATCACACGGCAACTCGCCAGCCTGTCGGCCACGCTGGTCGATCAGACAGCGCTCCTGTCGAAAATCGCCGATCTCGTGACCCCGCGCGAACAGCTTGCCACCGAGCTTGGCCAGGCAGCGCTTGCCGGCCTTGTGCATCTGGTCGGCGATGCAGCCGGGGCCATCGGGCCGGGCCTCCAGGCAACGGGTGCCGAGCATGTGGCAGAGGGCGATCAGGGGCCGCCGCCCGATACCGAATATGTGGACGATGCGGGCGAAGCGCGCGAAGTCGCAAATGCACGCGAGGCCGAAAATGCAGGCGAAGTCGAGGATGCGGGCGAAGCCGAGGATGCGGGCGGCGCGCATGACATAGGCACCGATCCTGAAGAGATGCAGGCCAGTGCTGAGCCTGCTTCCGCTGAGTTGGCGCGCGACGAAACCGACGAGATGGGATCGTCTGACGCACCGGCCTTGGCGCTTTCCGATGAGATGCCCGATGATGTGCCTGCCGACCAAGCCGACCTTGAGCTTGCGACGGTGCACGGCGCGTTTGAGCCGGAGGGCGATGATGCCGCGCTGAACCATCCGGAAGCTGAGGGCCTCGAAGACGAAACTGGCTCTCTGGAAGTAGCGGGTGAGGGTGAGGCCGAGGGTGACGTCGAGACCGTTACGGCTGCAACCGACACCACCGTTGTGTCCGTCTCCGTCGAAGGCCCCCCGGACGCAACCGTCAGCGTTCATTGCGACAAAGAGATCCTTACTGAAGAGATGGCGGAGGACGCTGTTGAGGAACTCGAGAGCGCTGTCGAGGACGCGATCGCGAGCCACCCGGACGCGGCAGAATTGGACATGTCGCCAACGGACACGGCCACGGATACGGGCCTGGATGAGATGCAGCAGGACGAGACAATTGACGCGGCGGGCGAACTCGAAACAGTACAAGACGAGGATGGGGATCAGCTCGGTTCGGAACCGTCCGTCGGCCCGTCAGCGCCGCTTGCGCCTGCCATGGCCGGCGACCCGGAGCCCGAGGCCGCTGCCCCATCGCCTCAACCGGCCTTTCGCACCGAGTTGCTGGACGCGCTGTCGGCCATTCGAACCCAGCTCGACGCGCTTGTGACCCTGGCGGCCGCCGGCGACACGGCGTTCTTGGATCGCCCGGACAGCGAGCGCAGCGACCGACTCTGAAACCCATGCCACCCCTCCTGCCCGCTTAGCGGCCTCCGCGCCAGCACGGCCGGTTGGTCTGCCCCGGCGATCTCTGCTAGGCCTTGTCGGCAGTGTGAACACGAACACGGGCAGATCGGGCAATGGCGCGCAGCATCAAGAACATTCTCTTCATTATGTTCGACCAGCTGCGCTTTGACTATCTGAGCTGTGCGGGGCATCCTTGGCTGCACACGCCGCATATCGATGCGCTGGCACAAAAAGGCGTGCGGTTTCGCCAGGCATTCGTCCAGTCGCCCGTCTGCGGCGCCTCGCGGATGAGCACCTATACCGGGCGCTATCTGCGCAGCCATGGGGCGGTCTGGAACAATGTGCCGCTCAAGGTCGGCGAGCTGACCTTGGGCGATCATCTGCGCCCGCTGGGCATGCGCACGGTGCTTGTCGGAAAGACGCATATGCGGACCGACCGCGACGGCATGGCGCGGCTGGGTCTTGCGCCCGACAGCGTGATCGGCGCGCGCGTGGCCGAATGCGGCTTCGATGTGTTTGAGCGCGATGACGGGTTGCGCGCCGAGGGGCCCGACGGGCTCTACGACCCGGGTAGCGCGAAGACCTACAACGAATATCTGCGCGCGCAGGGCTATGACAGCCCCAATCCGTGGCATGATTTTGCGAATTCCGGGCGCAATGATGACGGGTCCATGGCCTCGGGCTGGTTCCTGCGCCACGCCTCGAAACCCGCAGCCATCGCCGAGGAGCACAGCGAGACGCCCTATCTGACCGGCCGGGCCATGGCGTTCATCGAGGGCGCGGGGGACGCGCCATGGCTCCTGCATCTGAGCTACATCAAGCCGCACTGGCCCTATATCGTCCCCGCGCCGTATCACGACATGTACGGCCCCAATCAGGTGCTGCCGGCCATGCGGTCGGAGGCCGAGCGCGAGGCGGCTCATCCGGTGTTCAGGGCCTTTATGGACGGGCCGATCGGGCAGGCCTTCTCGCGCGAGGATGTGCGCCGCAGCGTGATCCCGGCCTATATGGGCCTGGTCAAGCAATGCGACGACCAGATGGGGCGCCTCTTCGGCTGGCTGGAGGAAACCGGCCGCATGCGCGACACGATGATCGTGCTGTGCTCGGACCATGGCGATTATTTGGGCGATCACTGGCTGGGCGAGAAGGATCTGTTCCACGATCCCTCGGTGAAAATGCCGCTCATCATCTATGACCCGTCCGAGGCTGCCGATGCATCGCGGGGCAGCGTCAGCGATGCGCTGGTCGAATCGATCGATCTCGCGCCGACCTTTGTTGAGGCGGCCGGCGGCACGCCCCCCGCGCATATCCTGGAGGGAAGGTCGCTCCTGCCGATCCTGCACGGCCAGACCCCGTCCGAATGGCGCAGCTTTGCAATCAGCGAATATGACTATGCGATGCATGGCGCGGCCCAGGCGCTCGACATGCCGCCCGATCGTTGCAAGCTGACCATGCTGGCCGATGCGCGGTGGAAATTCGTGCATGCTGAGGGGTTCCGCCCGATGCTTTTCGATCTGGAAGCCGATCCGGGCGAGCTCACCGATCTGGGCGCCGATCCGGGCCACGCGGCGATCATCGAGATGATGTATGGGCGCCTGCATGAATGGGCCCGGCTGCCACGCCAGCGCACCACGATGTCCGACGAGGCGATCCTGGCACGGCGGGGCAAGTCGCGGCGCACCGGCATCGTGCTGGGCGCCTATGACGAGGCCGATATCGACCCCGAACAGGCGCAGATCTACAGCCGCACGCCACCTTATGACGGCTGAAACGCGGGCCCTATGATTGCTGAAACGCCGGCGCTGTTCGGTTGAAGCCGCCCGGGCCCGCCTCGGCTTCCAGAACCCCGCCCAAACCCAGCAGCAGATCCTCGCGCCCAAACCCCGCGGCAAGCTGAAGCCCGATGGGCAGACCGGAGCGGGTCGCGCCGAGCGGCAGGGCAAGGCCCGGAAGCCCCGCAAGGTTCAGGATCGGCGTGTAGGGGATGGCGCGGTACATCCGCGCTGCATAATCCGACCAGTCACCCCGATAGGGGAGCGCACCGACCGGCCAAGCCGGCACTGGCGTAACGGGCGACAAAAGGATGTCGAAGGTTTCAAAAAATGCGGAAAACCGGGCGCAAAGCGCGTCGCGCCGCCACATCAGCGCGATGAACTCCGCCGCGCTCAGCCCGCGCGCCGCGTCGATGCAGGCGGCTGTCGCCGGCTCGATCATGTCGCCAGGGCCGCCAAGACCGCCAGGGCCAACTGACGAATGCGGTACACCGGCCTCTGCGGCAATCTCGGCGGCCAGATTGACGCCGACGATCTTCCAAAAGACCTCGCAGACCTCGTCATGGTCGATTGTCGGATCGGTCGCCACGATGTCATGGCCGAGGTCGGAGAGGCGCTGCGCCGTTGCATGCAGCAGGGCCGCGGTTTCGGGATCGGTGTCGCACAGGCCGCGTCCAAACTCCGACACCGCAATCCGCAACGCGCGTTTGGGCATTCGGCCGACGCTTTGAAGAAAGGTAAGATGCGCGTTTTCTGGGCTCGAGGGGGCGGCCGGCTCCCAGCCCTTGGCAATATCGAGAAACGCCGCGCAGTCGCGCATCGAACGGGTCAGCACATGCGCACCGGCAAGGCCGGACCAGCCCTCGCCGACCATCGGGCCCGAGGGCATGCGCCCGCGCGTGGGTTTGAGCCCGACCAGCCCGCAGAGCGCGGCCGGGATGCGGATCGACCCGCCGCCATCGCTGCCCTGGGCGGCCGGCAGCACGCCGGAGGCAACCAGCGCGGCCGCCCCGCCCGACGATCCGCCCGCGGTCCGCGCCAGATCCCACGGGTTGCGCGTGAGCCCATGCAGATCGCTGAAGGTTTCGCAGTGAATGCCAAACTCGGGCGACGCGCTGCGCCCGAAAATCACGAGGCCCGCATCAAGGTAGCGCTGCACAAGCGTGCTTGTCACCCGATCCTCGGCGTTTCGCAGCAGGCGGCTGCCGCAGGTTGTCACCGTGCCCGCAAGTGCAGCGCCCAGATCCTTCAGCGCAAAGGGCACGCCGGCCAGAACCGAGCGCGCGCGCCCCTCAGCACGGCTGAGATCTCGCGCCTGGGCCCGGGCGCGGTCGCGAAAATCGACCGTCAGCGCGTTGAGCGCGGGCTGCGCCGCATCGGCAAGCGAAAGGGCTGTTTCCAAAAGCTCGCCCGGGGTCGTGTCGCCGCGCTGCACCGCCTGCGCAAGCCCCATCGCGTCATGCGCGACATACTCGCGCGTGCTCATCGCCATCAGAGCGTCCAATCATCGACGGCGCGAATGTCGTCATCCGACCAGCCCAGATGATGCGCGATCTCGTGCACGAGCACATGCGCGACCAGCTCGGTCAGATCCACATCGCCCCGCAGCACCCATTCAAAGAGGATCGCGCGGCGGAAAAGCCAGACGGTGTCGGGCGCAAGCGGCTGATCGGCAACCGAGCGCTCGGTCAGCGCGATCCCTTCATAAAGCCCGGTCAACTCCAGCGGGTCATCGATCTCAAGATCTTGGAGCTGGGCCGTGTCGGCCATCTCGACCACCCGGATGACGAGCCCCGCGCAGGCATCGCGGAACCGGCCCGGCAGGGCCGCAAAGGCGGCATGCGCCATGGTGTCGATCTCGCCCAAACTCGGGGCCTCGCCGTCCCAGCGCCGCTCAACAGCTTTTCGCTCGCCCTGCCCGCGCATCCGATAACCCATCTCTGCCCCGGGAAAGCCTAGCGTGGCGCTGCGGCAAGCGCTATCAACATGGCGATGATCGTCACACGGTTTGCCCCCTCGCCCACAGGCCTCCTGCATCTGGGAAACCTGCGCGCGGCCCTGTTCAACTGGGCCATGGCCCGCCGCGCTGGCGGAAAGTTCATTCTGCGCTTTGACGATACCGACAGCGAGCGATCGCGCCCCGAATTCGTCGATGCCATCCGGACGGATCTCGACTGGCTGGGGATCGGCTGGGATACGGAGGTCCGCCAGTCCGCCCGCTCCGACCTCTATGCCGAGGCCGCCGAACGGCTGCGTGCCTCCGAGCGGCTCTATGCCTGTTTTGAGACCGCCGAGGAGCTGGAGCTGCGCCGCCGGATCCAGCGTGCGCAGGGGCGTCCGCCGGTCTATGAACGCACCGCCTTGCGGCTGGAGCCCGCCGAGCGGGCAGCGCTTGCCCACGAACGCACACCGCATTGGCGGTTCCTGCTCAGCCAGGGCCGGGTCGCCTGGACCGATGGCATCCTGGGCGCGCAGGCGGTCGAGACGGGCTCGGTGTCCGACCCGGTGCTGATCCGCGCCGATGGGGTGGTGCTCTACACGCTCGCTTCGGTCGTCGATGATGCCGATCTGGGCATCACCGATGTGGTGCGCGGCGCCGATCACATCACCAACACGGCCGTGCAGCTGGAGATTTTCGCCGCACATGGCGCGCACGCGCCCGGTTTTGCGCATCACGCGCTGATGACCATGCCCGGCGGGGCTGCGCTCTCCAAACGGATGGCGGGGCTGTCGCTGCGCGATCTGCGCGAGGCCGGGGTCGAGCCTTTGGCCCTGATGTCGCTGATGGCACGGCTGGGAAGTGCCGATCCCGTCGAACCCCGGCTGAGCCTCGACGACATTGTTGCGGGGTTTGACCTCACGCGCTTTGGCGCCGCACCGACGGTGCTCGATCCTGACGAGCCCGCACGGCTGAGCGCGAAGATCCTGCAGGCGCTCGACAGTGACGCGGTTGCGCCTCGGCTGGAGACGCTGGGGATACCCCGCGCCGATGCCGCGCGCCTTTGGCCCGTGGTGCGCGCGAATGTCACACAGCTGGCGGATGCGGCCAGCTGGTTTGCGATCTGCCAAGACGGGGTCGACACCGACCCCGCGGGCGAGGATGCGGCCTTTGTCGCCAAGGCCCTGGCGCTCCTGCCCGACCCGCCCTGGACCGAGCAGAGCTGGGCGGACTGGACCTCAGCTGTGAAATCCCAGACCGGGCGCAAGGGCCGCGCCTTGTTTCAGCCCTTGCGCCATGCCCTGACGGGGCGCGAGCGGGGCCCCGAAATGGCGCAGCTGATGCCCCTGATGCGCCAGCGCCCGCGTCTTGTCACCGGATCCGCTGCATCATGAGCGAGTTCTGGCGTTGGCCGGCGCGTGCCGTCGCGGCGCTCGTGCGGTCGCGGGCGGTGTCGGCACGCGAGATCGCCGAGGATGCGCTGGCCCGGCTCGACGCCGTCAATCCAACGCTCAACGCCGTGGTCGACGGGCTGGCGGGCCCGGCCCGCGACGCGGCGGACCAGATCGACCGGCGCATTGCGGCGGGCGACGATGTCGGGCCGCTTGCCGGCGTTCCGGTGACCGTGAAGGTCAACACCGATCTGTCGGGCAACGCCACGACCAACGGTTTGCGGCTTCAGGCCGATCTTCTGGCCCAGCATGACAGCCCGGTTGTCTCCAACCTGCGCCGCGCCGGTGCGATCATCATCGGCCGAACCAGCACGCCCGCCTTCTCGATGCGCTGGTTCACCCGAAGCGCGCTTTACGGCCAGACCCTCAACCCGCAGGATCCCGCCCTGACGCCCGGCGGATCGTCAGGCGGGGCCGGCGCCGCGGTTGCTGCCGGGATCGGGGCCATCGCCCATGGCACCGATATTGCCGGGTCGATCCGTTATCCTGCCTATGCCTGCGGCGTGCATGGGCTGCGCCCGACCCTTGGGCGCGTGCCGGCGGCGAACCTGTCGGGCCCGGAACGCAGCGGCGGCGCGCAGATTATGGCCGTCTCCGGCCCTCTGGCGCGGTCGATCGACGATCTGGAGGCGGCCTTCAAGGCCATGTCGGCCGCCGACCCGCGCGATCCCTGGTGGATGCCCGCGCCCCATGATCTGCCCGGCCTGCCGCACCGCGCTGCCCTGTGCCTTCGCCCCGGTGGCATGGAGATCGCGCCGCAGGTGGAGGCGGCGCTGACCCAGGCCGCGGCGCGTCTCTCTGCGCAGGGCTGGGAGGTCGGGCCCGCCGAGCCGCCCGGATTTCGCGATGCCGCGGCCCTGTCGCTGACGCTCTGGGCGAGCGATTTGCGCGCAACCTGCCTGCCGCGGCTTGACGCCGAGGCGGACCCGGACACTTGCCTGATGGCGCCGCGCCTGATCGCGGCGGATGACCGGGCGCTAGACACCGATGCCGCGCTGCGCGAACGCGCGGCATTGCTGCGCGCCTGGCAGCTCTTTTTTGAGGAATGGCCGCTCCTCATTGCGCCTGTGTCGGGCATGCTGCCCTTTCCCAACAATCTCGATGTCGGACCGCAGGATGCGTTTGACACGGTCCTTGCAGCGCAGCTTCCCATGCTGGCAACACCGGTTCTGGGCCTGCCTTCGGTCAGCGTGTCGACCGGGTCGGCCGGCGCGCCGAATGCTGTGCAACTCATCGCGAGCCGATTTCGCGAGGATGTTCTGTTCGGCGCGGCCCGCGCCATCGCGGCCCCGGTCGCCGCGATCGATCCGCTTGGAGGCGCGTGACCCCGGCCAGGCGCGCTGCGCACCGTGGGCTCAGTCGCCGCTGAAGCTCCGGATCGTGGCCAGCGCGCCGTCAAGCGCGACCCCCTTCTCATCTTGAAGCGCGGCCTCGCGCAGGCGGCGCACCCAATCGGCAGCATCGTCTCGGCCGGCCACCAGATCCGCGCCGTCCAGCACGAGGTCGAACTTGGAGAGGCCCCGGGAATGCGTGTCGGAATAGCCCTTGATCAGGCGTCGGCACCGCATCAGCTCGACCGCGAGGTCGTAATGCGGCAGCGCATCCAGGCTGCGCGCAAGCCAGGCCTCAAGATGCGCCGTTTCAATGGCGTGGCGCCGGGTTCGCCGGCGATAGCCCCGCAGGCCCCCGATGACATAAAGCTGCAGGAAGGAGGCCAGCCCATCCGTGCGCAGCCGACGACCGCGGTTGAAGAGCCGGTCAAGCATGCGCATCCAGCCCGGCCGCGCTTCGACCCAGGCGCCCATGCGGGCGGGCAGCATGCCGGCGATCTCCTCTGCCCGCGGATGCATGAACTCGGTCAGATGCATCTCCTGCCCGGCGACCAGCTTCATCTGGCGGCGGATGCGCTCCATCCGTGCGGCGCGGGTCTTCAGATCGGCCACCTTGATCACATCGTCATAGGCCATTGCATTGGCGATGTATTTGGCCGCCTCGCGGCTCAACAGATGCCCCCTGGCCGCGTCGTCCTTGGCGATCACGGCCTGCAAAGTGTCGAGATAAACCCGGCCATAGCTGGGATCCATGAAATCGACGACCTTGCGCAGCCCGGGAAGCGCTGTTTCCTGCACCGCGCCGGGCAGCTGCCGGGCCTCCGCCAGCAACCCCTCCCACGCGCGGACCAGCCGCCGGTCGCCAATGGGCGCATAGCCTGTGGCCGGGCCCTTTGGAGTTTCTGCCCGTTCTGGCCCTGCACCGGTCTGGGCGGCCTCAAACCCTTTGGCAAAGGCCCGCAGCGAGGCATCCACCCCACGGCCCCCGTGCCGGATTGCATCCTCAAACGCGTCGCGCGCAAAGGGCAGAACCCCGGCCCCGGCCAGCGCGCCGAAAAGGCTGGCTGAGATGACCGAGCCCTGCGACAGGGCAAGCTGTTCCAGATCGAAGGCCAGGAACCGCCGGGCGGCGATCTCGGCTGCGGCCATCACCTCCTCGGCGCTCGCAATCCCGTCGCCCGGCACGGTTTTTTCCGACACCGCCAGGGCGCGATGGGTCGAGGCGATGAGCGTGGTGCGATCCGGCGTGACGAAACCGCGCATGATCGCCCGGCCCGCCTCCATCATCTCGGCGGCCACCAGAATGTCGACATCGCCTGCCGCCGGCATCAGCGAAAAGACCGGCGGGTGATCGCCCACTGGCGCCATCTCGATATAGTAGATCGTGGCACCGGTGCGCTGGGCAACGCCGGCCACCGATGTCGCCTGCACCGCATAGCCGTTCTGGCGGGCCACATCCTCGATCCAGTTGGTCAGAACCCCGCCGCCCTGCCCGCCCACGGCCATGACCGCGAGCTTGATGATGGTCTCAACCTTGGGGTCCCGCGCGGCTGCCTGCAAAATCGGTCGCTGCTCGGTCATATCATTCTCCCGGCAGGATGGAGGTCGTGAAATCCAGCGTCCGCGCTGCCCGGCGTGCCATCAGCCAGCCGGTGACCCGGCGGCGGATCCTTCCCCAGGCCCGCTCGAACCCGCCCGGATTGTGGACAACATCGGCGCGGTAGAAAGAGGGGCAAAGCACGGCGGCATCGGCGACCTCTCCGCAATTGCCGCAGCCCACGCAGCTTTCGTCGATGAAGGCGACCGGATCGTCGCGCAGCGGGTCGTCGAGCCGTTTGAGCCCCAGCGACGGGCAACCCGAAAGCCGCATGCAGGCATGATCGCCCGTGCAGATATCCTCATCGACGCCGAAACGCGGGACATCGACGCGCCGGCCGGCCTTGATCGCCTTGTTGCGCAGGGGTTTCTCGCGACGCTGGCGGTTGAGCATGCATTCCGAGGAGGCGACGATCACCTTGGGCCCCTCATGCGGGGTGGTCAGCGCCTCCTTCAGCGTGTCGCGCAGGCGCTTCACATCATAGGTCCGGTCGATCTGGCGCACCCAGTTCACGCCCACCCCTTTCAGCGCCTTGGTGATCGGGTGCTTGGTGGATTTCGTGGCGTTGTTCGCGCGCGAGGAGAGCAGATCCTGCCCGCCCGTCGCCGCCGAATAGTAATTGTCGACAATCACGGTGACGCCGTCGGATTTGTTGTAGACCGCATTGCCGATGGAGGAGTTGAGCCCATTATGCCAGAACCCGCCATCGCCGAGGATTGAGATCGGGCGCTTTTCGCCGCCCCCGTCGAAGGCCGCATTCGAGGCCCCGCCCAGCCCATAGCCCATGGTCGAGCCGCCGATCTCGAAGGGCGGCAGCGAGCCGAAAAGATGGCAGCCGATATCGCCGGTGATCTGGTGCTTGCCGGTTTCCTGCTCGACCAGCTTCATCGCCGCAAAGATCGGGCGTTCGGGACAGCCGGTGCAGAACCCGGGCGGGCGGATCGGCACGGTCTTGCTCAGATCGGGGATCTCATAGGCCGGCGCGTTCGGGGCGCGCACCGGGGCGGGCAGGATCTCGGGCGCCGCCTTGCGCAGAAACGCCTCGATCCCGTCGAGCATCACCTGGCCGGTATATTCGCCGGCCATGGGCAGCATGTCCTTGCCATGCAGCGCAATACGCCGGTCGGCGCGGTACAGCGCCGAGCCAAGCGCCTGTTCGATGAATTCGGGCTGGCCTTCCTCGACCACCAGTATCGCGTCCTTACCCTCACAGAATTCAAGAAATTCCTCGGGAACAATAGGGTAGGTCACGTTCATGACGTAAAGCGGGATCTCTGTCTCGCCATAGAGATCGGCCAGGCCAAGTCGCTGGAGCGCACGGATGACATTGTTGTACATCCCACCCTGCAGCACGATCCCGACAGGGCCCTCGGCCGGACCGAAGACCTCATTGAGCGTGTTCTCGCGGATATAGGCCTGGGCGGCCGGCCAGCGATTGTCGATCTTGTCATGCTCCTGCACATAGGACCAGGGCGGCAGCACCACGCGCTTGAAGTCCGAGCGCGGGTCGGCCAACGCATCGCGCACCGTCAGGGGGGGCGTGATGTTGTCCTCGGCCTCATACATGCCCGTGACATGGCAGGAGCGGATGCGCACCATCAGCATCACCGGGCTGTTCGACGCCTCGGACAATGCAAAACCATGCGACACCGCGTTGGAAATGCTGGGCAAGTTCGGACGCGGGTCGAGCAGCCAGACCTGGGATTTCATACAGAATGCGTGGCTGCGCTCCTGCATGATCGAGGAGCCCTCGCCATAATCCTCGCCCACGATGATCAGCGCCCCGCCGGTGACACCGGATGAGGCAAGGTTTGCAAGGGCATCCGAGGCGACATTCACACCAACCGGGCCCTTATAGGTGACCGCGCCGCGGATCGGGTAATGCACCGAGGCGGCCAGCATCGCGGTCGCGGCCGCCTCGGATGCGTTGGCCTCATACCGCACGCCCAGTTCGGCAAGGATCCCTTCGGCATCGGCCAGCACATCCATCAGATGGCTGATCGGCGCGCCCTGATAGCCACCGACATAGCCCACGCCGTTTTCCAACAGCGCCTTGGTGATGGCGAGGATCCCTTCGGCATGGAAGCTCTCGCCCGCACCCAGACGCAGCTTTTCAACTTCTGCGGCAAAGGACCGTTCGGCCATTGCACCCTCCTCAGTTTGCCGGTGTGCGGGGCGACCAGAGCACGGTGCCGCCCTCGGTCTCATAGGCCATGCCGGCGGGATAGGAGATCAGCTCCATCTGCAGCCCCCAGGGCGCAAAGAAATAGAGCACGGTCTGGCCGGCGGCCGGGCCATCATTGACCGGGAACGGGCCCATCAGGGTGCGAATGCCTTTGCCTTGCAGATATTCCGCGGCGGCGGCGATATCATCGACATAGATCGCGATGTGATGCCCGCCGATGTCGGAATTGCGGGGCCGCACCTGCTCCTGATCCGGCGCGTCATAGTCAAAAAGCTCGATATTGGCGCCAAAGCCGCAGCGCATCAGCGTGATCTGGTTGATCACCGCGCGGGGATGCACGTCCAGCAGATCGGCCATGAAGCTGCCCTCATCATCGCGAAACGGGCCGAACGCAGTGGCTTTCTCACAGCCAAGCACCTCGGAGAAAAACGTCTCGGCCTGGGCCATGTCGGGCACGGTGAGGCCGATATGATCGACACCGCGCATGCCTGGAATGGGCTCGGCCGCGGCCGGGACGGCGCAAACAGATGCGACAAGAACGGCGCTCAATGTCTTGAGACCCATGGTGATTTTTCCCTCTCTCAGAACTGGTGCTCGCGCACGTTCATCAGGATCTTCTGCAAGGTTGCAACAAAGGCCCGCCGCTCATCCTCGCCAATGCCGGCAAACATCCGAGCATAGGAGCCGGCCATGGCTGGCCAGAGCCGCTCAAAGGCCGAGCGCCCCGTCTCGGTGATCTGGATGCGGGTCACGCGGTGATCGCCGGGATCGGCCTGGCGACGCACATGCCCTTCGCCCTCCAGCGCGTCGAGCGTGCGCGAGAGCGTGGACTGCTCGACCACCGAATAGACCGCAAGCTGCGAGATCTGCAGCCCGTCGATCACCGAAAGCACCGCCAGCGCGCGCATTTTGGGCGTGGTCAGGCCCATCTCCACCAGTTCGGCGCGCAGGCTTTCATTATAGCGGCCCATAATCCGGTTCATCAGATAGGGCGCGAAGTTCTCAAGCCCCATCTCGCCCAGATGCGGGGCAGCCGCGGGGCGCAAGGTCTTGTTCATGCGCCCAGGCTCCGCGCGGCCAGAAAGCCCGAGCCGCCGCCCAGGCCCGGGCCGGGATGCGTCGAGGCGCCGATATGGTGAAGGCCGCGCACATCCGCCGCCCCGGTGGGGCGCAGAAAGGGCCGCCAGGCGAAGAACTGGTCGATCTGACAGGCCCCGCCATAGGGATCGCCGCCAACGAGGTTTATGTTGAGCGCTTCCAGATCGGGGGGCGCATAGGCCCGGCGCGCGATCACGCTGCCCTGAAACCCGCCGATATGAGCCGC